>JAUSPO010000026.1 GCA_030656575.1 Bacillota bacterium | reverse complement strand
TGCCCAGCTTCTCTCCGATGGCATCAAACAGATATGTGGTTCCATAGAAAAGACGTTGACACTTCATTGAAGGTACGGGACCTGGTTTGCCGGGCAACATCGTCTCATCCTCAAGTCTTTTAGAAGGGATGAGCTCCCCTGCAACAGGGTCGAGCTTTCCAATACAAATGCGATTATTCCTGGCCTGTTGTTTGTCTTTATCCCAGTAACCGGAAGATTCATAGACATATGTAATGCCATTTTGCTTGTTTTTCAGATAGACAAGCGACATGAAAAATCCCCCCCATTCCTTGGTATAATTATACCAAGGAATGGGATAAAAGTCAAGAGAAATAATGCCTAAAATGCGATATATAGGGGCTTTATATAACCCTTGGTATAATTAACCCGGGAACCCAGGATTCAGGATGTGCCTCAATAAACGAATATTTAGCTTTGGGCTTTACTTTTGGTTCTTGGCGAAGTAGGCCGCAGCTTTTTTTAGCATAAAATTAAGGGGACACCATACTGAATTTAAATGTGCTTCCAGTTACCGGAACGGGGAAATAAATGAGTACTCCGCTGAATGTTTTGATAGTAGAAGACTGGGAAGACCACGCTATTTTGCTGCTGCTCGAACTGCGCCGCGGAGGATATGATCCCGTTTTTGAACGGGTCAAAACGGCATCGGGGATGAAAGTAGCGCTGGAAAAGAAGCCCTGGAACATTGTCATTGCCGATCACCATATGCCGAACTTCAGTGCTCCGGCAGCTTTACCACCAGTCCCACACAGATAAATTCCGGAGTTCAGCACCTTTTTTGGGTATTTATAGCTATTTAAATCGTTTTTTGGTTCTGTAACCGTTGATAGGTTGCGATACTTCAAAAAACCTTGTCGGGGTAATTTCTTTTTTGACTGCCACCAGTTTTCGGGGTATAATTAAATCAGATATTAGATTAGTGCTTTAAAGTTTGTAAGGTCTTTAAGAGGTGATAAAGCGTGACAATTACAGATATAAAAGATGCGGTCGTTCAGGTTGCAACTGCGTATCCGGTTCTTAGCATTGATTTGTTTGGTTCTTTTGCAAATGGAGAGAGCACAGAGGATTCAGATGTGGATTTGCTTGTATACTTTGATGAAAAAGTTGCGAGTTTATTTGATATGTCAGGTCTTAAGCTTGATATTCAGGAAAAATTGAATACCAAGGTAGATGTGGTTGCCGGACCTTTAAAGGAAGACAGCTACTTAACCATTGGCAAGAAGGTAAGACTTTATGAAGCATAGGGATATTCAGTTACTGAAAAAGATCATATCTGAATGCAAAGATATTATAAAGTATACTAATGAAAACGGCAAAAGATTTGCTTGACTTCATGGAAGAAGTTGCAGGGCAATACCAAGATGCCGAGAAAATAATTATTGTCTGGGATAATCTTAACACCCACTTAGACGGTCCGTTGAAGCGCTGGACAGAGTTCAACCAAAAGCACGGTAACAAATTCGAGTTTCATTACACCCCCATACACGCCTCCTGGGTTAACCAGGTGGAGATCTTTTTCTCCATCTTACAGAAACGCTGTTTAAAACACGGCAGTTTCTGCTAACTTCTGTCTGGGATTTGCCGACCATCGGGGGCGGTGGGAAACAACTCCTTTTACAGGAAGCATTGCTGAGCTTGTTACAATGCTGACAGAACAGTTTTCTTATGTCCTGACAGAGTTTTAAATTGAAAATGCTTCATGCCAATTTTTTTGAGGGAACGAATTTGTGAAATGATGTACTAGTGCCATAATCCTTTTTGATACTACGGTGCTAGTCGATAATACCTTAGCTGATAATTGGGGACACAATGAAAATTATTAACTGTAATTGAAACGTGATAGCACCTGCCCATACTGTGTTAGGAGGCGGGCTAATTGAAAGCACCTTCAAAGTGGGAATAATATCGGTGTGGTTAAACAAGTTTTGTAATACAGGTGGAGCCGCGCGGCGGCACCATAATTTAGTATGGTGTCCCTCTAATTTTCTCCCTCTAATTTTCCTCTAATTTTATTTAAAGGGTGTGATATTTATGGGTTTAATTGATGAACGGATAACTGTTGATCAAAATGTATGTCACGGCAAAGCCTGTATTAAGGGCACCAGGGTTATGGTGTCGGTGCTACTTGATAATTTAGCTGCAGGAAAGAGCTACGAAGATATCATTGAAAATTATCCTTCACTGGTTATAGATGATATTCGTGCAGCGATTGCATATGGAGCATTGTTGAGCAAAGAAAGGACTATTGCTTTCTCATGATTAACCAGGAGTTCAAGTTTAAAATTGATGAAAATTTACCAATAGAAGTTGCAAAGGTATTTAACCAGTTTGGTTATGACACAGAGACCGTTTTAGATGAAGGGTTACAAAGCTTGGAGCAGTGCGTCGGCACCATAATTTAGTATGGTGTCCCTCTAATTTTCCGGTGTGGTAGTAACCAAGGAGAGCGGTAAAACGGGGGGGGGTAGAGGAAAAGGTGTTGGCAGCCAAAAAGCTCAATATCCCTCTCATTGTAGTGCGCAGGCCCCAGCTTTTCTACAGAAGGAAATTCTCCTCTCCAGGCGAGCCGGTTGATTATGTTAGGAACCGCTCATTCCAATCCTAAAACTTTGAATATTTGCCAAGAAGTGCAATGTGCACTTCTTGTTATGTCCTTCATGTCCTTTTCTCACTGTCCGTTTCAACACCAATACCTCGCTATTCAAAAAAACACCACGATCTACACAAGAAGCTCGCCGAGATGCGGCGGTTTATTATTTGATGTGCCCGTATCCTATGGCAGAATATTTTTTGCCAGACGTCCTGTCTCTTCCATAAAGAAGGTTTTGACAATATTCCATTCAACGTTGTGCAACATTTCTAATGGGGGGGATTTCTCCGCATCCTCAAAAAACTGTAGGCTACGAAAAATGTGATAAAGGGAATACTGTTGACCGGAATATTTTTTTGGAAACAGGTCTAACAGCAATTCTTCGAGTGGTATACATCTCTTGCAAATGAAATAGAGATCGACAAAATCTTTATTGGTACCTCTGTTTGCGATGGCAACAATTTTCATCAGGGCAATGTCCTTTATATCAGCCAAAGGAACTTTCATAAATGTCTGAGTGGGAAAGAGCAGCGGGTATGGATATAACAGAAAGCTTATTTTTACATCATTAATAAAACCATGCAAAGAACCAGCTGTCGACGAGGATATCTCCAATGGTTCCCGTGCTGATAAGCTATTTGTTAGGATTTCCGGATGCAGCTCAGCCGAAAAAAAGTCAAAGTCTTCTGATTTCCGGTGGCCAAGCTGTAATGCTGCAGCCGTTCCTCCGGCCATGTATAAACCCTCTAACAGGTTATGCTTGATTAGCCTTGCCAGTAAATCGATTCGCTCTCTCGAGAGGACGTTTGCAAACAAATGATTTCCTCCTTATCCAACCGGAAATAATTTTTCCAGAAATTCGCTGTTTTTCTGGAAAGAGAGCGGCTGTTTTTTACCACTTCAGTAATTTCCTGATGGGAATAACGACGCAGAATCCAGCAGATGGCTTCATCGTTACCGACCTCCAGAAGCCGCTCAATAATAAAAAAGTTGTGTGTTTCTTCATTAACCTGATTTGCCGGGTGATCCCAGAAATACCGGTGTAGGAAGGCTGGAAGCATTGAAGTCCCTCCAAAAGAGTTATACAATTATTATACCACAAAATAGAAAAATTTAACAGAAGCGCATGGTTGAAGCAGACCCGCTCATTCTAATCCTAAAATCTTCTGGATATACTTCTCTGCCTCTTCATAATCCGATCCTAAAGAAAGATCCTTCATATTAATGATAGTATCCCTGATCAGATCATTTGCCAGGCTTCGGGACAGCTTATCGATTGTTTCCTGCTCTTTAGGAGAGAGGGAAGAAAGCTTGTCAGCAAATTGTTCAAGTTTTTTCTGCCTGGTCTCTTCCGTTTTGCGGCGCAGCGAAGTGATCAGGGGAATAACGCGCTGGCGGTGGTACCAGCGAACAAAACTATTGACCTGCTCCTTAATGATCACTTCGGCCTTTAGGGCTTCCGCTTCCCTGTTCCTGATGTTACCCTCAATAATCTTTTCAATATCATCCAGATTGTATAGATATACTCCTTCAAGGGCGCCCACCTCAGGCTCTACGTTTCTGGGAACCCCTAAGTCTATCACCAGCAGGGAGCGTGTTCCGTCCAGATGAGGGAGCAGTTTTTCCTTTGTAATTACGTAATGAGGCGCATTCGTGGCACATATGATCACATCGGCATTTGTCAGGCCTTCATCCAGCCTGGTTAAGTTGATGGTTTTTCCCTGAAACATTCCTGCCAGCGCTTCTCCCCTTTTACGGCGGCGGGTGGCCACGATTATCTCCCCGGCCCCCAGTTCGAAGAGGTTCTGCAGGGTAAGTTTGGCCATCTCCCCCGTGCCGATCACAAGCAGGGTTTGATTTTCAAGGGAGGTGAAGAGTTTTTTAGCCAGTTCCGCAGCAGCGTAGCCAAAAGATACGGCGTGCTGCCCCAGGGCTGTTTGGGTATGTATTTTCTTCCCGGCCGAAAGGGCTTTCTGGCAGAGACTGTGCAGGTAAACTCCTGTGGAGCTGTTCTCGCTGCAGTGGTAATAGGCGTCTTTTACCTGCCCTAGAATCTGTGTTTCCCCGATCACCATAGAATCCAGCCCGGAAGCTACCCGAAAAAGATGATTCACAGCCTCTTCTTCCTCCAAGGTATAGCAAATATCCAGAAGCTTTCCGTCTATTTCACTATCTTTTACCTTTTGCAGGGAGCTTAAAAAGTGTCCTGGCAGTACGTCTGCTTCCTGGCAAATAGTGTATAGTTCTGTACGGTTGCAAGTAGAGAAAAGGAAACATTCCTCAATACTCTCCTGGCGAATAAGGTCGTTTAAGATCTGCTCCACTTCGAGTTTCTGCAGGGAAAGCTTCTCCCGCAGTTCGATTCCTGCATGCTTATGATTAATACCTAAAAGAACCAGTGACATGAACATCCACCTCAATACAAAATAATACCCCACCTTCATGGCGGGGTATTGATCTCAGTGTAAAGCACTGACCTTCCCTCCGAAGGTGCTCCATGCAGCTCTTAAGAGGGCTGGTTTCCTGGCTTGCGTATCTTCCTACTCCCTGCCCCTTCCCAGAGTATACTCCAGTGGTTATGGCAGGTTTCGTCCTCGCTCACAGTAGCGGGGGCTGCAGGGGTCTTAAACCCCTTTCCCATTTATCCCGTAAGGGAACCCTTTTAAGTATTATTCAGTTATATTTACTGATATATTAGCATAGACCAGGGTTTCTTGCAACCAGAATTTGACTGCGGAGGGATTGGAGTGAATCTGGTTTTGGAGTAATTATGATGCACTATCTTTCATGCCATCCAGGCATCTCTTTATTGTTTAAAAATACATATGTCAGCTTATAATATTCATAGTTTGGTACCATAATCAGCTAACCAGACTAACCTCTCACTACTCTGTTTATAAAAGTATATTGATGTGAGAAAAGTTCAACAAGCAATGTAATAATTATTGGTAACTAGCTAAACTAAAGAGGGATATGACAAAAAATAGAGATAGATGGTATTATTTAGATAATGTTGCAGGAATTTCTTAGTTTATAACGAATTGTTACAATGTCTTAGAAAAATTAGTGTATTGTATTGGTGAATGGTTTGACTGATAAATGCGACTAATGTCTATTAGGGGAAGTTGAGTCGGATTCATATGAGTCGAATATAGAGGGTGGACTAAAGGCAATATCATAAGAATAATTATCTGTCCGTAAATTGATTAGTACAGTTGTTTTATGAATAACGTTATTTTTGGCGGAGGGGATAATTTTGGATTATTACGATGGTGCTAGATTTTACAAGTGTGATTTGCATATGCATACCCCAATGGATAGAAACAACTGGAGGGACGAAGCAACTAAGTTAAAATACGACGATTCAGAAGCGCGTAAAAGAGAAGTTGCGAGACTTTACCTTAAGCAATGCCATGCCGTTGGGTTAGAAGTTATTGCAATAACTGATCATAATTTTGCACCCAGTCCAGAGCATTCGTTCTTAAAATGGCTTCGTGAGGAAAATGAAGCTGTAGCCGCTGAACTTGATAAGCCCACTCTTTATATTTTTGGGGGTTTTGAAGTCGAAGCTGACGTTGGAACTGGTCACCATGTACTCTGTATTTTACCTGTCGACATGGCGTTACACATAATGGATGGACGTGCTCTCAGTTGTGGTTTAAAGCATGAAGAAAGGTTTGATGCTCAAGGAAGACCCAAGCAGTCGACTAAGCGGTTAACGGACATTATTGATGCGATTCAAAAAGAAAAGAATAATCAAGGTATTGTAATTTGTGCTCATCCTTTTAATAAAAATGGGCTTCTTTGCGATAACAATGCTGAAATGTGGCTACAACAAGAGGAATTTCAAAACCCAGATCTATTATGTATGGAAATTCCTAAACCTATTGAAACTATGTCACAAGGTCTTCAAAAGTTAATAATAGGTGGAGAAAAATGTTTACCAGAATGGAAACGCAGGAGACCAATTGCATATATTATGTCCTCGGATTCATATAGGTTAACTATGGACCAAGCCCAACCATCTAATTACATAGGATATCGGTATACTTGGATAAAGATGAGTAGACCTTCAATTGAATCGTTAAGACAAGCCTTCCTAGATAGGGAATCTCGAATTCGATTTGGCGAGAGATCACCTGAAGAAAACTACAACTACCCTATGATAACTAGGGTTATGGTGAATGGCGCAACTTTTTATCAAGCTGAACCTTTTTTATTTGGAAGTAATTTGAACTGTTTAATTGGTAGCCGGGGTACGGGAAAAAGTACACTTTTAGACTATATACGCATTGCTTTAGATAGACTGAGGACTAATGATGCTCCTCAAAGAGTAAGAGAGGAACTTGAAAAAAAAATAAATGATACCTTACCTCAACATGGTCAAGTAACAATAGATGTCCAAAAAGATGGTGTACCTTATCGTATAGAGTTTTCACAAGGTGAACAACCCTACAAAATTACAAATCTCAATACCAACGAAAGTAATCCTCTATGGGATGTTCGGTCTTTATTTTATGCCAAAATATTATCACAACGTGAGATTGATCAAAGCATAGACTCACAGGACTCAACCCCACTTAGGCGGCTTCTTGATGATTTCATACGGTCAGAATTGAATGCTAAAAATGAGGAAGCAAATGAGATTATCGGAAACATTGAAAAATTGGAAATTGAAATAGGTACTTTAAAAGAGAAACAATCAAATAGATCGGCTCTTGAAACAAATAAGGCAAGATTAGAAGCTACCTTACAATTACTTGACGCCTTACAAGAACCTCTTCAGCGATGGCAAGGAATATCATACGAGCAGGAGTGGTTTTCAAACATAAGTGCCGAGTGTCAAGAACTTGTAAATGGCCTAAAGGATAACTTGGCAGAATTAAAGCTCGACTCCATGGAAATCCCTGAGGAGACTCTAGAAAACCTTCCCAATAAAGAATTAGTTCAAAGGGCGAGTAAGATATCTAACGGTGCGTTTAAACTTCTTATTGGAAGCATACACAACGCTATAGAAGCTTTTGAACGGAGAACTATTCTTCGGACAGCTCCACTTAGAAAACTATTCGAAGATGAATGGCTGCCTATTTATGAACAAGAAAAAGGCGGGTTTGATGTTATAAAGAAAGACTTGGAAGCCAAAGGAGATAAGCCTGAGGAGTATCTTCAATATAAGAAGGAACTTGATGAGACTAAAGTAAAACTTGGTCTGTTAAATGACGAGCTTGAGCAGATAGACAATTTAGAAGCTGAGAGACGCCAACTGCTAGAGGAGCTTCAACAATGCTGGAGACAGGAAACAGAAATACGTAAACAAAAAGCCGACGAGTTAATGGAACATTTAAAACTGGGAAATCTTGATAAGGCATTAGTCCAAATATCAGTTGAACATCAAGGTAATCAAAAATCTCTTGTGGAAAATATGGTTAAGTATTTAAGAGACCGGCGTCGGTTGAACGAGGTAGATATTAACAATGTCGTTACGGCGATTGTTAGCCGTCCGGCTCAGCCTCAAGAAAATGAACAACCAATTGAAAAGTCATTTGTTCAAAAGGTCATAGAAGAATGTAACGGCAAAACATTTTTGCACCCAGGTCACTGCGGAAAACGCCTGAGATTTTCTGCTTCACCTTCATCATACGTAGATCCCTTTCGGCTAAATTGTTGTCAAAGGGAACAAGAGGATCATACATGAAGGCCAACGTTTCTCGTCGGTATTCATGCAGGCGATTTAACATATTTCTCGCTCTACTTTGCTTGGTCCGGCCTCTTTTACCTTTTTCTTTGACCGGCGGCGGATTTTGTAAGAACCCTTTTGCAACAATACGGTCATACTCTGTTTCGAAGCTGTTAATTTGTTGTGGTTCTAATTTATCTCTTTCTGCTACAGTATCTTTTTTAGCAGCAGGTCAATCATCTCCTGGGGCCATTTTTGACCGGTTAGCTCCATGATCCCGGTTAGTTCCCTTAAATGATGGGCATTGCAAAGGGCGTGATCACACTTGTAGTTCAGGTAGGATTTCCAGAAGTCATGGACCGCTGTTCCCTCAAATCCTGGCAGAATGGCAATTTCATCTGTTGCATCACTGCCTCTTTTAGCATGGTAGGCATAATGGGTAAGCTTTGGTGTAGCAACAACATGCACCCACTGCCTTTTACCTTCAACGCGCATGCCAGTTTCGTCTACATTTATAACGGAAGCAGCAATTAGTTGGTCTACAATCTCTTCTTCTGCCGTTATAAGAGCTTCGTAAACTGTATGGTTGGTGTTGTAGAGGGTGCCTTCACTTACAGTATGACCAAAAACATCATGCATAAGTTCAACCAGCCGTTCATAAGGGAGCAGTTGATACTGGTTCAGGTAGACCAAAAGCCCTTTCAAATTAGCACCGTACTGTACCGGATAGGTTATACCATCAGGGAAAGATGCTTTGTTGTTCGTGCCACAGCAGGGGCAGAGCTTACTTTCTACTAAATGCTCGATAACCTCTACTCTGGGTAGTGGAATATCATATTCCTGGCGTCTTTCAGTGCTCAACGGGGGTATGTCTTCCAAGGTTTTGCCGCAACCAAAGCAGCTTCGTACTGTATGCACAATACTACGGTCAGGATTATCAGACATCTTCAAATGATGGCCTTTGTGCCCTTTTTGGCCTCCAGATGGTTTGCCGCTTTTTTTACGCTGGCTTTTGGGCTTGACAAATTCATCGGAGGAAGGAGGCTTGCTGCTGTTACGGCTGTTTTTACTGAGCTGGGCTTCTAGTTCTTTAATCCGCTCGTCTTGAATTGCCACCTGCTGTGATAACGATGACACCTTATCCATAAGCATCTTATTAGTTTCAATAATGCTTAACAGCAGCTTATAAACAGGTTCAGGTCCCGCATTGTAAAATTCCAGGAACTGCTCATACTTCACGGCAGAGCACCTCCCGGGAACAATGTCTATCGAGGATGCATTTGAGCTTGTAACTAAAGTAAATAGTTATCTTTTCCATGATTTGATGGTACCATAAAATCATGGAATTGTCTAGGCAATATTTGGTATTTTTACGCTAAATTAAAATATATTTGTCAAAGAGCTGAGCAGTTACATTTTAAGAATATAAAATTTTCGTGACAATAGAGATTATGTTTGATAAATAGTTAATTTTTTTAGAGAGAGTTGTTGGGTATGAATAATCAATTCTTCGAAAAACCAATCCTAAACACCCCTTATGAGTATCCGGCACGTCATTGGGAGCTTGATGAGCAGGGCCAGCAAACACAGCGCATTTTAAATAACCGCCGCAGGGTCGAATTCATTACTCCTATTTCGAACTTTACTATTGGAGAAAATTTTCTCGTACATTGAAATCTTCAAAGTGATATTTCGCGTATCTTCCTTAAGACGCTTCACTGTTAAAGTAAAACATTCACTTTGGCGACGTGGTAATGAAAGTGTTCAAGATAGGTAACTACCGAGTATGTCTATAATGCGCAGTTGAAAGTATATATTCACAACATATTGCCACGCCCTATCGGGATTGTTGATTATGGAATCGAAACATCAAAAATACAAGATAAAATACATATTAAACGTTAATTATTATTCAGAAGGTGAGCCAATGCTTGTTGCTGGTGTATTATTTTTTAGAAATCATCGCATCCATGAATGAAAATTATTAGATGTTTGAGTTCTGATGCGGGGAATCCATAGAAAAGAGGCATAAGTGTGGGACACGAACGGATTGGTTTTTTGCCAAAGACAAAGCAGTGGCAGTCCATTGTTCATGAACTAGTTAAGTACAGTGGAGACTCAGAAGTCATTTCAAAAATTGCTGAGAACACACTGTATTGCATTCGCTCGTCATATAACAGTATCGCTTATGACGAATCAATGATTAGCGCAATCCGTTTTCTTACAACATTATGTTTTTCTGCAAGTTCGGATTCTCAAGGTGAGTATCTGAACCAACAAGGCTTTTGTACAGATTCCGAATTATCGCTTTTTTCCTTAATGAAAAGTGTAGAACAATACTTGGCCACGTCTACTGCGTCTCTTGAAATTAATAAAATGGCCAAAGACGCCTTAATGCAAGCGTTAGTTACATACAAACAATCACACGAAACCGTGCAATTGAAACTAGCGGGGTTTGAGTCAGATAGTGTTTGGAGTAAAACGGCAACTGGTGCAGCCTTCTGTGAATTGACAAGGTCTTTTGTAGCTTCGTTTACAGACAGACAGCTGAGATATTATTTAGAACGAGTTGCTGCTGGAACACTAAGCAACTATTCTCAACTGGTATCTTTTACAAAAGAATTGACAGCTCAGACGAACGCAATAACCAGTCATACGTCTGAGGTCTCAAAGATTATGCAATCTTTTGCGGCTGGTTGGTATAACAAGTATTCTGCACGCACCACTCCTCCTGATAGTGATATTTCTCGTTTCTTATCTATGGCTTTTGGAAAGATAAAGGAAGAGTTTAGAAGGGAGGCTGCCGGATTATGAATACTCCCTTTCGGAATGAGCTAAAAAACACAAAAATACTTTGTGGAGAACTTTGCCAATCAAATTCATGTAATAGAGAAATAATCAATCTCTTAAACTACGACAATGGCGGCATTGTTGCAAATGTCTCCACCAAGTTCGATAAATTTGTTGATAACCCACAAGAGCTGCCTGACATAATAATAGATCTTCTACAGATTGCCTCCTTTGTCTTTTGTGCTGATAGGCAAGCATATCGTGGGGCTCGAGATAGTCTTAGTAACAAATCTTGGGGACGGTCTATGTATTTTGAAATTCCGGTTAATGATATAAATTTTTGGTCATCCGATGAAGTAATTCACGCCCTTGAAAATGCTTTAGCATATATGACTGGTGACCGACAATACCACTTCACATTTGTTAAAGCAACTAAAAACAATATTAAAGATAGCGAATATCAACTTTCTTTATTTTCAGATGCAATTATTAATATAGCTGTAGATACTGATGTTATGCTGTTTTCTGGTGGACTAGATTCACTTGCAGGTGCTATCGAAAGGCTAAATCAATTACCTGAAAGAAACCTGTGCCTTGTTACTCATATGTCTAACAATCGCACTATGAAAACCCAGAAAACGTTAATAGCTGAATTACAAAAGAAGTATAACAATAGGATATTCCCATATTTTTTCGAATGCCGTTTCAAAAAACTAAGCTCAATAGAAGAGTCGCAACGTACCCGTATGTTTTTGTTTTCGGCTATCGCTTTTGCCATATGCAGTTGCTACAATAAAAGTGAGTTTTACGTATATGAAAACGGAATAACCAGCATAAATTTGCCCAAACAAACAGATGTAATTAACGCTCGGGCAAGCAGGACAACCCATCCAAAAACCATAGGTTTATTACGTGATTTCTATAATTTTTTTGATCCAAATTTCAAAATAATTACACCGTATAGTAAAAGCACAAAGGAAGAAATAGCTTTTGTTTTCAAAACATATGGTGAAGAAGTTTTAATTCAATCTTCTGTTTCTTGCAGTTCAACTAGAAATGTTCATAACATATTTCCAAACTGTGGGTATTGTTCACAATGTATCGACAGACGTTTTGCTATGTATGCAGCGGGCTTAGCAGAGGATTTTGATAATACTTTTTCAGTGAATGTTCCATATGATAAACTGAACGAAGAAGCAAATCAAAGAGTAAGCAGTACACTTTTATTTGCCAGTAACATTGGAGAAACAAAATATGATTTTCTAAAGAAGTATCCTACAGAATTGCTGGATGTATTAAGCTATTGGCCAAAGTTTCCTGAAGACAGTCTAGATGAAGTTTTTCAGTTGTATTGCAAATATAAAGAATCAATTCAAAGAGCTACTAAAACAATGCAAGCTAGTTTCGACTTGGCATCGTCCCATGAAGGCTCTTTATTTGATCGTATAATGCAAAAGCTTGATTATGATAATCTTAAGCAAGAAGATTTTGAACAATGCGTTGAATCCTCAGTATATGTAATCGAGAATAAAAGTTGTGAGAGACAAGGCTCTGGGTTTTATCTTTTAGATTATGGGGTTTTAACTTCTCAACATCTAACAGAGGATGGTGATTTCTATTTTATATCTAAATACACAGATTATCCTGACTCATTTGGCACTATATCGAAAGAGTTAAACGAGATATGCAAAGATCAAGTTCTTGATTATGCTTTGTATGATCAATGCAGAAATTGTAATCATTATTTCCATATTGGAGACAGCGACACTTTGAACATTGGTGACCAAGTAAAACTAATTGGTTTCCCCAATTTCATTAAAGGTGACTCCTATGACTTGAGGTTTACACATATTAGTAAAAAGACCCAATTGTTTGGAGCACCGTTATTTGCAGTATCTAATTCCATTTTTCATGGTGCGAGTGGTGGTGTCGTTCTTGATAAAGACAACAAAATCGTCGGAGTAATTAGGGCTGGTATAGAAACATCAGCAGAAAGCGAATTATTTGATAAGCCGGGATTTGTGCCAATAAATTTGATTATAAGTGATATTGACAATAAAGGCGGCTAAATAAAAAGTCAGGCTCAAGTGTAGAATTAGCTAATTTTGCTTCCCATATCTATACACCCAAGTGGAATGAGATGAACGATCTCCATTAGGCTAACAATAGGAAGTAAAACGCATTAAAATCACATGCTATGGTAAGAGAAAGGACGAATTATACTATTCTTATAAGCTTTTTGAAAGGGGGGGTTATGAGCCATTCTCTGTTTTTCGGACACCGTTTCGTGAGCATATCTTAGCCTTACATAAAGTTTTGAAAATTTAATCCTAATAGCTCTCATTCTCTACATTTTGGAATATTGCTCTGTGTATTAATTATCTTTCTAGCAGGAA
>JAUSPO010000025.1 GCA_030656575.1 Bacillota bacterium | reverse complement strand
ATCATCTATTTTATAGACCTTTTTTGTAAGATTAAGAAAAGCTGTTTGAACGGCGTCTTCCGCCAGACCATTATCATAATATGAAGAAAAAGTACGAACAGTGTCTGCCTCAGATTCCCCCTTCACCTCTGAAGATGTGTTGGTATCCCTCACATCTGCAGTCTTCATCCCGAGTATCTGACATGCAGACTGAAAAGATAAAAAGGTCCGGGTTGATGGTTGAACAAAATAGAGCATTGCTCTTTTATGACTTAATACAGTAGCAAGTTGATCTGCTCCTTTTTTGCTTTTACTGAGAACTCTGATAGCGGTAGCCAGTTCACAAATATCAACAAGAAATTTCCGATCATATTGTTCTATACTGAGACAATGAAATACATCAGAAGACATTTGAGGACACAACCTTTCCCGGTTATATTTTGTACTCTCCCTTTCGTCTATTGTACGCATTTTCTCTTTCATCAATACTTTGCCTGCCAAGATGGTTCTCCTTGTTTATACACCCTGGCACCTTTGTTATCTACCATGCAGTACGGCTTGTCCCAGGGATTATTTCAGCCCAAAATGGTGCGTGGTGCTGTTAATTTAGCAAGCCCTCCGCTGTGTAAATTATAATATGTATTCCAATCCTATAGTCATTTTTCCTTCTTTTTGTTAATTATTCCATTAAACCTGCAAGACTTTAGTTAAATGACAAGCATTGTAGTTAACTTGCAGTGATAGTATAATCTTATTATCAGCACAATTCGCAGATGGTGATTGTGCTTTTAACTTTTTTGCAAATTGAGGATGTGAACTGTTGACGAGCGAGAATGTGCACAAGCTGGAAATTGACGGCCGTGAATTTATCCTGATCGGAACAGCCCATGTTTCCCGGAAAAGTGTTGACGAGGTTAAAGAGATAATAGAAACGGAAAAGCCCGATACGGTATGCGTGGAGTTATGCCAGTCCCGGTATCAGTCCATAACTGATGCCGACAAGTGGAAAAATACCGATATACTAAAAGTTATCAGGGAAGGCAAGGCCTTTTTGCTCCTGGCAAACCTGCTGTTGTCTTCCTATCAGAAGAAGCTGGCTAATAAGTTCGGCATAAACCCGGGCCAGGAAATGATCCAGGGTATTACATCGGCCAAGGAGATTGGCGCTACGCTATGCCTGGCTGATCGGGATATACAGACAACTATGCTCCGGTTATGGAGAAGTATCGGCTTGTGGGGAAAGCTGAAGCTGTTTTTCCAGCTGATGATGAGTATGGTATTTGATGAGGAGCCCAGCGAGGAAGAGATGGAAAAGATGAAAACCCAGGACATGCTGAGCGCCGCTCTGGAAGATATGTCCCGCTCCTTTCCCCAACTCACGTCCATCCTGATCGATGAAAGGGATCAATATCTGGCGCAAAAGATAAAGACCGCTCCCGGTGATAAGCTGGTTGCCGTTCTCGGCGCCGGCCATATCCCGGGAATAAAGATGGAACTGGGCGGGGACCATGATCTTTCAACACTTACCTGGATTAAGCCGGCTTCCAGGGTTTCCAGGGTAATTGCATGGAGCATCCCCCTCATTATTATCGCTATTATCGTTTTTACCTTTTCTATAAACAGGGCCACAGGAATAGAACAGATCTTAAGCTGGACTCTCTGGAACGGCTCCCTGGGCGTCCTGGGAGCAATACTCGCCTTTGCCCATCCTCTATCGATTTTGACAGCCTTTGTAGCCGCACCAATTAGTTCCCTGAGCCCGATGCTGGCGGCAGGCTGGTTTGCCGGGCTCACGGAAGCCCTGATCAGGAAACCAAGTGTAAAAGATTTTGAGAGCCTGTTTGAAGATATTCATACTATCAGGGGTTTTTGGCGCAACAAGGTAACTCATATCCTGCTGGTTGTTATATTTACCAATCTCGGCAGTACTATCGGCACCATTATAGGAGGTGCAGACGTAATCAGCAAGTTTATCAATTTATTCTTCGGCTAACTGTTGCCTGTCACGACTTAATAAACGGCTGTTTTTCCTGTTTACAGAGCCGCATGATTGTATCTTTTCCGGTAATCAATGCCACGGGCAGTCCACCCGGTGGCTGCAGCCATTGGCCGCTTAAAAAGATATTGTTCAAGCCTTTGATGCGGCCAGTGTGAGACATCATCTTGCCGCGAATAGTGGGCCAGAAGCCCATGAAGGCACCGCGGTATGCATTACAATAACGTTCGTACGTTTTCGGCGTGGCCACATCAAGTACTTTAAGCTTCCCGGTCATGTGCGGGAAACGGGTTTCCATTGCCCGGATAATTACTTCGCCAATGCGGGCCTTTTCCCGGGTATAAGCTTCCTGGTCTTTTGCCAGGTTCTCCCATGCATCAGCGCTGTATTCTCCTTCCGGCATAAAGGAAGCCAGAGCTTCTCTCAGCGCCGGGTGCTTAAAGGTCTTGGCGTATTCATGCAAACGAATCTTGCCGTATTTCTGCATAATCGGGCCAACATCCTTCATCGAGGCAATGTACTTAATCTTTTCAAATATGTTCATCATGTTGTTCATCATGTCCATCGGCTTCCCAACGGGGATTTCAAAAGATTGCAACTGCTTGATGACCTTGCAAAACTGCTCTATGGTATCTTTGTCTTCCGGTGATATCTCCAGCCAGCTTGACTTGAGCCGCTCAAGATCGCGATAGAAGTGCACCGTAACGCCCTCGTGCTCGAAGGCCAGAAAACTCTCGGGAGAGTAAATCTCCACCCCGTCCAGGGCACCCACGGTGGTCCAAAGATCGTGAAGCGGGGTTCCTTCCTTTGTGCCCAGCAGCCAGTGAATGCAACCATCGATGTGATAGCCTTGACGGTCCCAACCGGTGCATTCTCCGCCTAAAGTGTGGTGTTTCTCCAGAATAATACTTTCAAAGCCATTCTTTTGGGCGAAGATGCCCGCGGTCAAACCGGCGATACCCCCACCGATGATCACTATTTTTTTCATCGTTTTTTTTATTCTCCTTTCCTTCAAAAGCCTGCTCATCGTAAAAGAGCATGACCAGCTTTCAGCAGCACTGATACAGCACTATTAAGGTCCAACTCTTTCACTAAAAGGTAATCGGTATCGTATGTGGAGACAGCAAAGAGGGGTATTCTTGAGGCCGCCAAAGGGGCAGTAAGAGAGGCAAGTATACCGGATAAAGAAAAGTCCAGGGGCCCGGCTACTTTGAGGCAGCGCCAGCCCTTTTCGCAGCGAGCTTCCAATGGAACTGCTTCTTCCAGACAGACCACGGACAGCTCATCCGCGGTAGCTGTAACTGAGAAGAAATCTCCTGCCAAGGCCCAGGTTGGAATTGGAGCGCCCTGCTCCAACCTACTTCTTTCAGAATCTGCAAGGTTAAACTGCTCACAGACATGCTTTACTCCCTCTCTTTAGATAAGACCATTTTTCCCATTTTTATACTTCTTACCAGTTTAATTTCTAACTGCCTACTGCAGCTTCTTAAGCAGCCAAGCCATGTTTTCCCCCAGTTTTTCCATAATTAATATGCCCTCTTTATCTGATTCCACATCTCCAATGTCCCTACCGATCCCCATATTCCAGTATATTGATCCAGGAATGATCATTTCGTTGATTAAATAGAAATTATTGATGGCCTGGAATACGTTCAGGGAGCCGGCACGACGCACGGCCGAGACTGCTGCGCCAACTTTTCGTTTCAGCATGCCATCATTTGCTTTTGACACATAACCGGCCCGATCAATTAATGCTTTAGTTTCAGCCGTTAAAGTGGCAAAATATGTGGGAGAACCTATGATGATCCCGTCGGCTTCCGACATTTTCTCAATACAAACATTTACAATATCGGTATTATTGGAACATCTTTGATTCCGCTTTTCTCTGCATTTCATGCATGCAGTACAGCCCCTGATACTGTTTCCTGCCAGGCTGACAAGTTCGCATTCAATTCCTTCCTCTCCTAACTTCTTGAAGACATAGTTAATCAAAATCCCTGTATTTCCCTTTTCACGTGGACTTCCATTAAAAGCAACAACCTTCATCTTCTTACCTCCAGTTTTGTGCAAAATAAAAAAACAGTCATGAGATAGAACTACTACTACCTTAAGGCCCGTGCTCCCCCTCGTTTATATCAGTAATAGAAATAGATTTTTCATTTGCCACAATAATTCGTTATTAACACAGGCAATTCCTTCATCATTATCTAATAATGCCTCATGATTGTTCTTTTCCAGTAATCAAAACTACGGGATTGTCTGAAAAAAAATGCCGCTTCAGGGGGGATCAATGCAGGAATAACGAAAATTATTATTGAAACTTTAATTATTTAAACATATTAGATGGGGAAAATGAGCAGTGCTATATTAGGGAATATATTTATTATTCCCTTCAGATATTTTATAGGGAGGCGGTTGCAATAGGTTTTGGAGAGGATTTTCAACGGCATAGTAAATACAGGAGGGATACCTTGAGCGGCAGGGAGCTGGATTGGGACAATATGCCCGAAACATATAAACAGTATCCCCCGGACTTGAAACGTGTCAAGCTCCCAGAGCCGGATATGGAGGGAGGTGCCCCTTTGTTTCAACTTCTTAAAAGTAGACGTTCAGTGCGCAGCTTTGCTCCCAGGGCGCTGGATGCGAAAATTTTATCTCAGATGCTGTGGGCTGCACTGGGGATATCATTGGACGCTGGCCAGTACCAGTTTCGTACTGCCCCCTCGGCAGGGGCTCTTTACCCTGTGGAAATGTACATCCTTGTAAACCGGGTTACAGGGATCAATCCGGGAATATACTATTACGATGTGCAAAATCACATGTTGATACTGCTTCGTGAAGGTGAGTTCGGCAGAGACATGGCCAGGGCAGCCCTGGGGCAAGGGATTATAGAAAAAGCACCGGCGGTTCTTATCTGGAGCGCCCTGGTACGCCGTGGAATGTGGAAATATGAGCAAAGGGCTTATCGCTATTTCTATCTGGACGCAGGCCATATCGCACAAAATGCAGCTCTGGCAGCGGTGTCCCTGGGTATGGGTTCCTGCCAGATTGGAGCCTTTTTCGACGATGAAGTCAACGAATTACTGCAGCTGGATGGTGAAAAAGAAACAGCCCTATACATGACTGCCTTTGGCTCCCTGCCGCAATCTTAGCCAGTGCAATAGAAAACACAGAAACAAATAAGTAAATAAGTATAGTGACAGGCACCAGCAAAACGGTTTTAACTTTCGTTCCAAATTCTTTCCAATATTCTTTTTGAATGTAAAATATACTCCTTTTCCCGTGAGAATATCTCAAGGGTGATCGTCCCGTTATATATTTTTTTCAAATTTGCAATTAGTTTGTGCCAATCAATATTCCCTACGCCAAGCGGCAGGTGCAGATCTCTTAGCCCGTCATTATCGTGCATATGAATATGCTCAAGTTTTGTATAAAAAACTCCAAATAGTCGAGGGGTTTTCTTCCTAACAGGTTAATATGTCCAATATCCGCATGGAAACCCAGCTTTTCATTCGCACTCAATATTTTATGAATATTTTCTTTCGTACAGCGCCGAGTATCTAAAGACTCATACACAATCATTATCTCAAGAGCATCAGCATATTCAACTATTTCGTTTAATGACTCCACTTGATACTTTATACCTTCTTTATCACTAAATAAGCCAGAAGGCCAGTTGGCATGAACAGTAACCTTTGTGTATTTAAGGCAGCAAACACGTCTAAATACTGTTTCATTATCCGGACTGCAGCATGTCTTAAGCCTTTGTGTTCAGACCCTATCGGCAAATTCCAAGCCGTATGACCAATGCTTTTTAAATTATAAAACTCCAATGTATCTTTAATTTTTTTTATATCCAGGTTTTCCGGCACATTTTTATCCGGCTCCAGAAACAAATCTGCAAAAGCAAAGCCGTTTTCACCAATCCACCTTATTTCAGCAATAATATCCTTTCTCGGATGTGTTGGAAAACCAATCTCCACTCTAAACACCCCCCCCTTTTAAGCTAATGCAAAACTAAAGTTCTAATCTTAATGAGTGGCGCAGGGACGTTTTGTTTGCCGCTTTTGTGTGGCGCAGGGACGTTTTGTTTGCCGCATGCCTTAACATTAAATTCTATCGATTATGCTTCTTCCGATACCAAGCACCCGGGCTAATTGACGATTTCCTACACCTGTATCTTCTTTTAGTTTTTTAAGTATCTTATTCCTTGACTCTATATCCATATATTTTAATTTATCCAGATCAAAGGATGAGGAAATTATTTTTTCAAGTTCTTCATCCGTGTATCGTATTTGATGTTGATATTCCAAGCATTTATCTTCATTTGGTTGATTTATAAACTCTTTAAACCTGCTAATATTAGAAAAGAATTGTAAAGCAAATGATGTATCAACAAGCTTGGGTTGATTCCCAATATATTCATGATAACTGCTCCATTTATAACCGCTTACATTTTTAACAAGTCCTGCCTTTACAGGATTTTGATGAATGTATCTTAAAGCACTAAGGAAGTAGTTATCATCATTTACAGGCTCACTTCTAAACCTGTTTTGAAATAAATGCCCTGTCCTACCATTTTTTATATTATGGTATTGGGCATAACCAACTGAGATGCGCCTCATAATATCGCCTATTTCCTCAGTTTCAGATCTAAGCAAAATGTGTACATGATTGGGCATAAGGCAGTAAGCGAATACTATAACTGAATTATTCTCTTTTACTTTTTCTACATAGTACAAAAATCTTTCATAGTCAGATTTTGATAAAAAGATTTCCCTTTTATCAATGCCCCGCAACATGACATGATATAATCCTGTTTCATTTTTTTCTCGTGGCCCCCTGGGCATAGCGCATCACCTTTCTGGGCATATCGGCATCACCATTTCCATAATACCACAATTATACCAATGCGGCAAACAAAACGTCCCCGTGCCATCCTCCCCGTGCCATAAAACTAAACCACTGCAGAAACAAATAAGTAAATAGGTTGGGTGCCAATAGCAGCAATAAAAAAGAGTTGTTAACGAGGCGCTACAATTAATTTTATTGCTGTTCTTGCTTCCCCGTCGATTTGAACATCAACAAAGGCGGGAATACAGATAAGATCAATACCGCTGGGAGCCACAAACCCTCTGGCAATAGCCACTTCTTTTACAGCCTGGTTAATTGCTCCTGCACCTATTGCCTGCAGTTCAGCTTTCCCCTTTTCCCTTATAACTCCTGCCAGAGCACCCGCTACAGAATTAGGATTGGACTTTGCTGAGACCTTTAGTTCTTCCATAATTAGCCGCTCCTTTTTTTAGATATTCCTGGTTGTAGGATAAGCAGGGTGGTAAAATTCTATTATCCTCATTCACGCCTTAAACCCTGGTTAGTCTACGTTCAGCTTGTAAATGGTATCTCCGGCCCGAACTTTGTCTTTCACCTTAACGGCTACCTCTTGCCCCATACCGGCTACTTCAATATTTTGGTGATCGACCTGCAAGGATTCTATCTCCTGCTCGAAATCTGTGGTTGCTCCCCTGAAGGCCACCAGATCTTTCACAGCCAGAGGCTCCTTTAAGTCAAGTACCGCAACTGACAGTTTCCTAAAGTAATGGGTAACCGTCCCGAGCAGCTTTTCCCCCATATCATGATTCACCTCAGTTTTGCTTAATTTGATTACCTCACCCTGCTTACGTCTATTATATTTTGAATCTTTAGTAATTTCAACAATAAAAACTCCTTGGCCACAGTATATATTCAGTAAACCCGGTAACCCAAAAGCATTTATTCTTCCGGCTCTTTGACAAGCCTCTCTCTAAAGTTCTTTTGCAGCGGATAAAGGAAAACATCCTTTTCAGAGACGATCCTTTTCTTGCCTTTACCCTGCCGGCCTTTACCTTTAGTAAATCCTACATAGATCCAGTTTGATGCAATGTAAGAAGTGCCGCCGAATTTTTCACCATCAACAAAGGTCTCAAGTAAAACCGGTCGGTAACCATATGTTCTTTCCCAATCATCAGGCAGTCTTTTGATCACCTGTGAAAGGAGCGTGGAAACCAGGTTCTGACACTTGATCCAGGGTAAAATAAGAAACCGGGAATTGTTGACTATGAGCTGCAAGTTTCGACGGCGTATGTTTTGGTCCCATCCGATGAAGCGGTCGCGGGGCTCAATCTGCCAGGCAGGGGCTGAAAAGCCAAGGGCTGCAATAATTTCATCCCCGGAGTAGACCAGGTAGCGCATCCTTGCACCAAAGAGTCTGCTGGAGGCGAGATAATGATAACGCTCGATCAGCTCGTTCCACAAGGCGGACTTGTTCTTGGCCGTCACTACTTCAAAGCTTATGGGCAGCAGTTCCGGCAATGTTCTTTTGCGCGTGGGCGGATGTTCTGAAAACAGTTTTTGCTGCTTCACTTTTTCAACTTTACTGTTTTGCCTAAGTGGAGGCAGGGCAATCAACCCTGCATTGTGCAATTTATCCAGTAGTTCCCTGGCGCTCTTAAGTTTAATTTTGCCGGCGGGGCTGTACCATTCCCACAGATGGCAGAGCAAGCCGGCAAGGTTGTGGCGGCTTGCCTGGGGATTATCTGTAATAAGCCTGCGCACCTCATTAAGATCTTCAAGCGTAATCATCCTGCCCTGCACCAGACGGGGGAAATCTCCTTCTTGCATCATTTCCCCTCCAATGTTTCCGGTTTAATGTTCCATGGCAGATAGGGTAGCGCTTATCAAGTCTTGAAAACACATTATCAGAGTTAGCCGCAGGAAATTAGATTATTTTGACCGGTTTCACTGAATATATACAGCCACCAAAAGTGTCTGCCCACCTATATATTTTCCAGTTAGGGGGTAAGGCCCCTTTCCACTCCCCGGCAAAAGGCGGCAAAGGCGTCTCCCAGGGAGCATGTGAAAAGCCCTGACAACGATTTATCCTTGTCAGGGTATTATGATTCCCAAATGGACAAGAGGTTCATGCTGGGGAAGGAGACTACTTCATTATTTTGCAGATATTGTTGGTAAAATCCACCGGGTCATTAATGGGCAGGCCCTCGATGAGGAGGGCTTGATTATATAACAAATCTGTATACAGTTTTAGTTTTTCCTGATCATTTTTGTACGCTTCCTTTAAAGAACTAAACACTTCATGATTTGTGTTGATTTCCAATACCTTATTAGCCCTTACATCCAGATTGCTTGGCATGGTCTTTAGGATCTTCTCCATCTCGATGGAGAGCTCACCTTCACTGGAGAGGCAAACAGGATGATTCTTTAACCTTTTAGACGCCCTGACGGCACTAACCTTATCTGTCAAAATCTCTTTCATTCGGCTAAACAGTGCCTGTTGTTTTTCATCTTCAGAGTCAGAGCTGTCTTTTTCTTCCGTTTCGATCCCCAGATCACCGCTTGCCACAGATTTGAATTCCTTCTCTTTATATGTGTTGAGCATTTTAATGGCAAACTCATCAACATCATCCGTAAAGTAGAGTATTTCATATCCTTTATCCGCCACAAGTTCTGTTTGCGGCAGCTTTTCTATTCTTTCATTTGATTCCCCGGTGGCGTAATAAATATATTTTTGCTCTTCCGGCATTCTGGAAACATATTCAGCAAAAGTAACCATCTTTTTCTCCGTTGATGAATAAAACAGCAGCAGGTCCTGCAGTTCTTCTTTATTTCTGCCGTATTCGCCGTAAAGGCCATACTTTAATTGCCTACCGAACGATTTATAGAATTCTTCATATTTTTCCCGCTCATTTATTAAGAGGGTATCCAATTCATTTTTTATTTTGGTTTTGATGTTTTTAGCAATCATATTCAGCTGTCTGTCATGCTGCAACAGCTCCCGCGATATGTTGAGGGACAGGTCTTCCGAGTCGACCATTCCTTTTACAAAGCTAAAGTAGTCGGGCAACAGTTCTGCACACTTATGCATGATCATCACACCACTTGAATACAATTCCAGGCCTTTTTCGTATTCTTTTGTATAGAAATCAAATGGAATTTTTTCCGGAATAAATAGGATTGCATTATAGCTTACCGCACCTTCAACGCTGATGTGAATGTGCTTTAATGGTTTGTCAAAGCCATAGTGCTTTTCCGCATAGAAGTTGTCATAATCATCCTGCTTCAGCTCGTTTTTATTCTTTCTCCAGATGGGAACCATACTGTTAAGAATCTTTTCCACCGTATATTGCTCGTATTCTTTTTCGCTACCCTCTTTAAATCTGCTTTCGGTGATGTCCATTTTTATGGGGTAACTGATAAAATCAGAGTATTTTTTAATAATGGACCTTATTCTGTACTCCTCAAGGAACTCATCAAAATTCTCATTTTCCGTACTCTCTTTGATGTTGAGAATAACATCCGTGCCAAACGAATCCCTTTCACATGGTTTGATCGTATACCCCTCTACCCCTTTGGATTCCCAAATAAAGGCTTCGTTGCTGCCAAAAGCTTTACTTATTACGGTAACAGTATCAGCTACCATAAATGCTGAATAGAAACCCACGCCAAATTGTCCGATAATCTCATGTCCGTCTTTTAGTTCATTTTCATTCTTGAATAGCATGGAACCGCTTTTGGCGATTACACCGAGATTATCATCAAGCTCATCCTTCGTCATGCCAATACCCGTATCTGAGACTTTTAAAATTCTGTTTGGTTTATCAATAGTAACCTTAATAAAGTAATTACCTTTATTAAAGTTCAAAGATTCATCTGTTAATGCTTTGTAATACATTTTATCAATAGCATCACTGGCATTGGAAATGAGCTCTCTTAAAAAAATCTCCCTCTGCGTGTAAACTGAGTTAATTAAAAGATCCAACAACCTTTTTGATTCTGCTTTAAATTGTTTTTTTGCCATGTACATTTCCCCCTTATCGGTAAATTGAAATATTCCGGTTAGCACTCTTACCCTTTGAGTGCTAATTTACCATTATTTTCTTGATGTGTCAAGAGTGTTTAAAACACCTTCAAAAAAAAGCCGCTGTGAAAACGGCCTTCAATTAATAGATGGTTACTTAAATAATCTTTTTCTCATCCAAAGAATCATTCACAAAATCTATAAAATCAGTTGCTTTTTGCTGGGGTGGCTTTGTAAGCAAACTGACAACAATGAAAAGAATGGTTGCTGTAATACCGCTCCAGATTCCAGGCCAGATACCGAGGGGCCGTAATCCCCCAAACTGGAACCAGGCAGCGATAGTGCCTCCCACGACAATGCTGATGATCGCCCCGGCAGCTGTCCCCCTCTTCCAGTAAAAGGTTCCCATCAGGGCAGGAACCATTACGAGCAGACCTGCCGATGAGGCTACAGAAAGGATGGCAAACAGATCGAGGCGCAGGCTGGCAAAAAAGAAAATAGCTATGGCAAATAGAGGCACGAACATCTTACCGACCACAAGTTCCAGCTTTTCATCAGCATCAGGCTTAAATCCTGGATTCCCGGATAATTATACCAAGGGTTTATACAAAACCCCTATATATCGGCTTTTAGACATTATTTCTCTTGACTTTTATCCCATTCCTTGGTATAATTATACCAAGGAATGGGGGGATTTTCCATGTCGCCTGTCTATCTAAAAAACAAGAAGAATGGCGTTACATACGTTTATGAATCGTCCGGTTACTGGGATAAAGACAAACAACAGGCCAGGAATACACGCAAATGTGTTGGAAAACTCGACCCTGTTACAGGGGAGCTCATCCCTTCTAAAAGACTTGAGGATGAGACGATGTTGCCCGGCAAACCAGGTCCCGTACCTTCAATGAAGTGTCAACGTCTTTTCTATGGAACCACATATCTGTTTGATGCCATCGGAGAGAAGCTGGGCA
>JAUSPO010000169.1 GCA_030656575.1 Bacillota bacterium | reverse complement strand
TCCCTTCGTACTCTAATTTTTTTTTGAAAAACACCTAAAGCCTCCATATTAAATGATATAAAATGAGTTTCAGGCATCACCTCACGTTTAGATATTTTCTAACTCATACCCTCTCCAGAGACCAAACCTTATCACCGCTACCTTACCGGGATGGGTGTATTCCCTCCAATTTATTTAGTTATCGAATAGTCTCTCCTAAGCTTTCTAAAGATTTTAATTTTTTCCACAATGTGGTCCTGCTGATCCCCAGACGGTTGGCAAGGTCTTTTTTATCTTCATTATTTTGTTGATAAAGCTTTTTAATAATTTGCTGCTCCATTTCCTCAAGAGTGCTGATATTGACCATGATATAATCGTCACGGTCCTGCTTCATAGTCTTACTGTCTTCCCTGAAACGATAAAGCTCATCTACCAGTTCTTCCATCAACCTGAAGTTATCCCTGGTTCCCTCTGAAAGAATTACATATTTTTGAATAAAGTTTTCAAGTTCACGGACATTGCCGGGCCAGTCATACTCGGAAAGGAAACGGATCACTGAATCGGGGAATCTATCAATAACGGCATCTTTGCCACGGTATTTTCGCAAGAAATGTTCTATCAAAAGAGGTATATCGCTCTTTCTGTTTCGTAAAGGAGGTATTTGAAGGTTTAAAACATTAAGGCGAAAAAAGAGATCCTCCCTAAAATTACCTCTCTTGATTTCATCCGGTAAAAACCGACTGGAAGCGGCGATAACACGTACATTTATGGGAATGATGCGTTCGCCGCCAATACGGCGCACCACTTTTTCCTGGAGAACACGAAGCAGCCTTGACTGCAGGGGTAGAGAAAGTTCAGATACCTCATCCAGAAAGATAGTGCCACCGTGGGAAAGCTCAAACAGCCCTGCCTTTCCGCCTTTTCTTTCACCAGTAAATGCCCCTTCCTCATAACCAAACATTTCGTTCTCCAGAAGTTCCTTGGGAATATTATCACAATTAACAGCTACAAAAGGCCCTTCCCGCCTCATACTTTCGGAGTGGATACTGTGTACTAATAACTCCTTCCCCGTACCGCTTTCTCCCGAAACCAATACTGTGGAGTCTGTCACCGCAAACTTTCGGGCACGGTCGATGAGATGTTCTATCTCCTCAGAGGAACCGATCATATCATCGAAAGAATAGCGCGCAAATTGGCCGCTGGCATGATAGAGCTTTTTACGAATAGTTCCCTCCAGATTCTGAATGTTATTTACACTTTGTAAAGTAATGACAGTACCCAGCAGTCCCCGGGAATTATGTATGGGAATATAATTAAAGACAACCTGCTTGCCGCTTATCTTTTCTACTTCTCCTTTTATCTTTTCAGGATTCTGGAGAAAGGTTTTGATCAGGGGAATTGAAATATCCTTGGCTTTTTTCCCTACGATATCTTTGGCGGAAGCCTTTAAGACGTCTTCTGCTGCCGGATTGAGATGAGTGATCATATTTTCTTTATCGATAGCAATAACGCCGTTATATGTATGATCAATAATCTTCTTTAAAAACTCCGCTTTTTCCAGATCCTTTTCACGTATACGCACAACATCTTTGGCAGACTGCATAGCTTCAGTAATAGCTTCACGGGAGGAGAAGATCAGAACTCCCTGCATACCAAGTTCCTCTGCCATACGAACGACACAGATACCGGAGGCCACAACTACCTCTATCCCTTCCGCCCGCGCCCGCTTAATCTGCTCATCGAGCTCACTTTCATTATGATAGAAAAAAAGCTGTAAATCTTTCAGGGAAAGAATCTCTGCAATACTCTCAAAATCATATACTTCCCTGCGCTTGAAATGTTCGAAATAAGCAATCCTGCTGCCAAGCTGCTTGGCATGGTTTAGAGCTTGGATGATATCAAAATTAGTAATCTGAATAAGAATGACCGGTATGGAAAGCTCCTTCTTTAAGAGGACCCCCGTTGGACCCCGGCTGATAATAACATCGGCCCCACATTGTTCATAATTTTTAGCCAGTTCAACACCTTTATCCAGAAAAGCATCAACTATCTCCATTTCAAAATTTAACTCGCGGGAGATCTTATGAGCTAACCTGGTTAGTTCCGGCAGTGGAGAAATCATAACAATGTGGTTGTTTTTCATATTTGTATCCCTCTTAAGCCAATTTTGTTCATAATGTTAACATAATTTGTTTAATTATTTCTTTCCCTTTAATCGTGTCCACTTTTTAAATTCTACACCGCCCTTTAAAAATCCTCTTAAAAAAAATATTTAATTTGGCAGATATAAAAAATCCCCCCTACCAATAAAAGCCGGCAGGGGAGATTATTTTTACTGCTCTCTATGGAATTATTTTTCTAAGGTCATATTCGATGATCCCTTCCGCTCCTACTTCTTTAAGCTTATATACCAGATCTCTTACTGTTTTCTCATCGATAACTGTTTCAACGGCTACCCAGGATTCCTCGTGCAGCTCAGAAATAGTGGGTTTACGAAGAGCCGGAAGTAAGGAGAGAACCTTTGAAAGGTTTTCTTTGTTTATGTTCAGCTTTAAACCTACTTTTTGTTCCGCCAGTAATGCCCCTTTTAAAAGAGTTACAATCTGTTCAATTTTCTTTTTCTTCCAGCTTTCCTGCCAGCTTTCCTTATTAACAATAAACCGGGGAGTTGACTCCAGGATTGTTTCAATGATTCGTAAATTGTTGGCCTTTAAAGACCTTCCCGTTTCGGTCAGCTCGGCAATGGCATCTACCAGGGTAGGGGGTTTTACTTCTGTGGCACCCCAGGAAAACTCTATTTCCGCCTCAACATTGTGCCTTTTTAAATAAGCTCTGGTTACCTCTACCAATTCGGTAGCAATTTTTTTCCCCTGCAGGTCTTTAACGGTTTTTATTTCCGAATCATTGGGAACAGCCAGAACCAGTTTAACAGGTTTTAACCCCTCTTTGGAATAGGTTAATTCGGCAACTTCAACTACATCAGCGGATAGTTCGGTAATCCAGTCTTTACCCGAAATACCCGCATCAAGAACCCCGCTTTCCACATACCTGGGAATTTCCTGGGCTCTGATCAGAGTACAATCTATTTCCTCATCATCAATATATGGGAAATAAGACCTTTCATTAAGAGAAATATTATATCCTGCCTTCTTAAACATCTCTATCGTTGACTTTTGTAAACTTCCGGCAGGTAAACCCAATTTAAACTTCTGCATCGTCATTTTCACCCCAAATCGTTTTCATGCCCTTTATTATAACAATAGAAAGAAGTGAAAACAATAGAAAATCTACGCTTCCTTTATAATCGTGGGAAGCACGGGGACGGTTCTCCTGCTTCCTCATGCTTCACTCGTGCTAAACAATTAATGCATACTACCAGAAAAACTAAGCTTTTTTCAAATCCGGGGGTAAGATTGAATCGACTTCAGGGATTCCTGCATCTCTTCTTCACCAAGGGAATAGTCCGTTAAATTCCCGTTGAGGTAGTTCTCATAGCCTGTTAAATCAAGCAGTCCGTGACCGCTCAGACTAAAAACGATAATTTTTTGCTTACCTTCATCCCGTGCCTTTTCAGCTTCTGCTATTGCCGCTGCAATAGCATGATTCGTTTCCGGAGCACAGATCAAACCTTCCGTCCGGGCAAAAAGCAAGCCTGCTTGATAAGTCTGCAGCTGATTATATGCCCGCGGCTGAATAAGATTATCAACGACCAGCTGGCTAACAAGGGGAGACATACCATGATACCTCAACCCCCCTGCATGAATGGGTTTGGGTATGAAGTTGTGCCCCAGGGTAAACATTGGCAGAAGGGGTGTAGTCTCAGCAGTATCTCCAAAGTCATAGGCAAAAGGACCACGTGTTATTGTGGGACAGGCAGTGGGTTCCACTGCAACAATATCAACTTCCTTCCCATGGATTTTGTCTCTGATGAAAGGAAATGACATTCCGGCAAAATTGCTGCCGCCGCCAACACATCCGATAACCACATCAGGGTAAATACCAAGCACATCAAATTGTTTCTGTGCTTCCAGGCCAATAATAGTCTGGTGAAGCATAACATGATTTAATACGCTTCCCAGAGAATATTTCGTGTTTTCCGATGTGACAGTATCCTCAATAGCCTCACCGATTGCAATACCCAAGCTGCCGGAACAATCGGGATCATCCGCTAAGATTTTCCGTCCGAAATTTGTATCCTGGCTTGGGCTGGATACACACTGCCCTCCCCATGTTTTCATCATTAACTGTCGGTATGGTTTCTGGTCATAGCTTACTTTGACCATGTAAATCTTGCATTCAAGGTCGAACATGGAGCACGCTAAACTTAGAGCACATCCCCATTGTCCCGCACCGGTTTCCGTGGCAAGCCTTTTAATGCCGGCAGCTTTGTTATAATAGGCCTGGGCAATAGCTGTATTGGGCTTGTGACTCCCCGCAGGGCTTAAAGACTCATTTTTAAAATAGATTTTTGCAGGAGTTTTCAGGTATTTCTCCAGGGCAAATGCCCTTTGTAAAGGCGTGGGCCTCCATGTTAAAAGCTTTTCAAGCACAGGCTCAGGGATATCAATCCAACGCTCCGTGCTAAACTCCTGCTCTATAAGACTCGTTGGAAAAAGCGGCGCAAAATCCTCAGGCTTTGCAGGCTGACCAGTACCAGGATGTAAAGGGGGCTTCATCGGTGTTGGCATATCTGCCTGGATATTATACCATTGCCTGGGAATCTCCTTTTCAGATAATAAAACTTTTTGCGTTTCCATTTCTTTGTCCTCCTTTTTCATTTTTATAGAAATAAAAAAACCTCGTCACTAGGGACGAGGGATTACCCGCGGTACCACCCATATTACCCCTTCAAAGGGGTCACTCGGCAAGGTGCGGGAGCATTATAAAAATATACTCCGATACCCCTTTCTTTTAACGGTGAAGCCTCCGTCCTGCCCTACTACGTAAAAACACTTCGGACAGGCACCTCCAGGAGCCATTCAACAGGCGATTAAGTACCGGGCTCACAGCTTCGGGGCAATCCCTCCACCCGGCTCTCTGAACTTCTCTTACCAGTCTACTCTTTCCCTTCACGGGCTTTAATACATTTTGAGTTACTATAGCATAATTAATAACTTTTTGTCAAGAAAGTTTTTTTATTTTTTGGTAACTACTCAGATAAAAGACAAGTGAAGCTTGGGGACGGTTCGAGCGTCACCGAAGCGTAGCAAAGACTTGGGGACATTCCATAGGGGACATTCCTCTGTAAGAGGTGTGTTCCCATACCGCTTGAAAAATGTGGTGTGTCGCCTTACCATAGCTAGTGGGAAGACGATGGAACCGTCCCCATGTTTTGCGTCCCGAGCGACTAAGTAACCTAATGGCTGAGTAGTTACATTTTTTTTAACATATTTTTTTTCATTAAATATCCATTCTGTATCTCCCAAAGCCAAAGGGAATATTTTCCCCAAGGTGAAGGAACTCGCCCAACTTTAGCAGAGGAAAAAATTCCTGCAGTATCCCTGTATATTCTACTTTCCCCAGAAGACCGCCCCAGTAGAATTGGCCTTTAATTTCTTTCTCCCATGATACGAATCTTGAGAGATCTTTTACTTTTTGTACCTCTTTGGCTTTATCAATAAGGCCCTGATAGAAGAAATCCATCTCTTTTCGTTGATGATAAAAGTAATAAAGAGCTGATATTTTCATAAGCAGCTTTTTAATGATCACGTCAAAGAGCGGTTCCTGGAGAAAAGACCCATCTTCTCTCAGTAAAGTAGGAGTAAGAAAGAGTAGAGATAGACGCTTCACGAGTGTTTTCTGCTTTGCCCATTTTTCAATATCTTCACCTGAAATAATAAGATCCGTTTTAGCAATTCTGTTTTCCGTATCTTTAAAAACCAGCTGAATCTCCCCACTGATTGGATTCTCAGCAATTACTTCTTTTATGATAAATTTGTTTATTCCGGTTCGGGAACCCTCAGCTGCAAAATCCTGGAGAGTACGAATAAAGATCTCCAGATAATTAATGGCATCACCAAAAAGGTTCAATTTAAAGAAAACATCCTCTCCTGTGATGTATTCCGTTTTCTTTTCCAGGGGAAGCTGCCAGGAGAAGGGTGCTGGTAAAGGGCCAAAGCCCCGGCTGCTCCATAAATTTGAAACAATCTTCTCATAGAAGGCAGCATAGGGACAGCGAAGATTTAGAAAGCAGTCGCTGCATTTTTTTGATGATATTTTACAGGAATAACCAAGTAAGATATCCTGAAACTTCTTGTCTAAAAATAGAGAGCCTTTATGTTGGGGTAAGTTAAACCCTCTCCCTTCAGCTGATAAAATGATGCGATAACTGGCTATGCGAAACTCCTTAAACAAGTGAAACACCCCCAGACGGGCATGCTCTCCGCCCTGATAATCTAA
>JAUSPO010000164.1 GCA_030656575.1 Bacillota bacterium | reverse complement strand
TCCCTTTCAACGACCATGTAAACAGGGCCGTCTGTATGATCCGCTCCTGGAGTGTACACGGCATGGGTAATGCCGGTTTCCGCACCGTGGGCCTTAGAACCGCCGCCCAGATTGAAACTGGAAAAACGGCTTAGCAGCTCGTCGGCTCTGGCTTCCAGTTCTTCAAGGGAGTTGATCTCCGGGTATGAACTCAGAGAAGCCCAGTAATGGAATTCACCCTCCACTACGGAAGCGTCAGCCATTTTCATAATGCGATATAGGGCAGAGTAAGGATTTTCCTGTGAAGGGGCATGTTTTTCGGGGATCATGAAGAAGATACCAACAATAAGGAATAAAATAATTGCCAAAAACAAAAAGCGCCTCATTTTAATTTCCTCCTCCTTTTTAAAAGTTATTATTCACGGGAGGAAATTACTTTATACTACTGATCGGCGCTTTTTACCATCCGAAAGGAAAAATATTTAAGTCGATTCCCCAGGCAGCAGGTAACCAAAAATACGTTATCAAAGGAATTAAAATAATAGAGAGGACCGTTAAGATCAGCCCCGCCTTAGCCATCTGAATGATAGTAACATATCCAGTTCCAAAGACAATGGCATTGGGAGGAGTGCCAACAGGCAGCATGAAGACAAACGAAGCGGCAGTAGCCGCATCAAGACACGGGGAGACAAGACACGGGGACGGTTCTTCTGTCTTTCCGTTACCCATGGCACCGCTCGGATCAGATCTCCCGTCTGCCTTCAAGGGCGCGGGTCATTGTCAGTTCGTCAGCATATTCCAGGTCTCCACCCACCGGCAGACCGAAACCAATGCGCGAAACCATAATCCCCAGCGGCCTGGCAGCCCCGGCAATGTAAAAGGCCGTGGCATCACCCTCCACGTTTGGGTTCGTGGCGATGATAACCTCTTTCACCCCGCCTGTCTTCATGAGCTGAAGAAGGTCGGGTATTTTTAATTCCTCAGGGCCGAACCCCTCCACGGGGGAAAGGGCTCCGTGCAGGATAAAATATAACCCTTTAAACTGTCCGGTCTTCTCGATAACCATCATATCGCGAGGCTCCTGGACCACACAGAGAAGAGACTGATCCCTGCGCTCATCCCTGCAGACAGAGCAGATATCCTGCTCCGTAAGGTTACGGCAGCGGGCGCAGTGTTTTACACGCCGCTTCGCGTCAACCAGGGCGCGGGCCATCTCCTCCACTTCTTCCTTTTCCATGGAGAGGACAAAAAAGACCAGGCGCAGGGCAGTTTTCGGCCCGATACCCGGCAAACGCCGAAAAACATCGACCAACCTTGTAATAGCGGGAGAAAAGAGCATCTAGTATCCTTCTACCTTTCTATAACAGATCTTTGGGCAGACCAAGACTTCCACTAAGCTTCTGCATTTCAGAGTTCGCCATTTTATCGGCGACGCGTATAGCTTCATTAACGGCGCCCATAATCAAATCCTGGACCATCTCTACATCTTCTTCCTTGAGGAGTTCGGGGTCTATATGCAGTTCGACCAGTTCCTTGGCACCGCTGACGACGGCACGTACCGCTCCACCGCCGCTTGAGGCCTCAACTGTGCGGCTGTTTACATCCTCCTGCAGCTTGAGCATCTCAGCCTGCACTTTCTGCATCTGTTTAAGCATCTTACCCATTTTACCGCCGTTCATATCAATTATATCTCCTTTCAAATTAGGTAAATAAAAGAATTCTGGGTCTTTAAAACGGATTGTCGTCTTCATCTATCTCAAGGGGTGCTGACTCCAAACTGAATGACCAAAAATCACGGGATTCAAGCCCATCGCCGGCGGCTTCAAGGATACGGCCGTTAAAAAGCTCAAGCATATCCCCCATGAAAGAATCGTAATCCTTATTGGGCTTCTCAGAGATTATCTCCATTTTCATTTTTTTTTCATGGCCGTCTGCTTCACGGTATTCTGCACGGTATTCTTCCCGTTTCCTCCCCCCGGGCTTAGGAGCATCCCTCCTCACGCTGTTTTCATCCAGTATAACTCTTAACTCCATATCTTTTCCCATTAGGGTTTTCAGCAGGGACTGAAGGTATTTTTTATTATCCGGCGACTCTATCCTGCTTTTGTGGACACCGTGAGTGTGAGGAAAGGAAGCAGTCAGAACTCCCTGCCTGCAGGAGAACGGACGCGCTTCCTGCAGCAGCGCATAGATAATCTGCCTGTTCTTTTTTTTAATCTCCGGTAAAAACCTCTTCTCCCAGAATTCGTTTAGCTGGTGCGGGTCCATTTGCTGATCAGCGTTATCGTTCTGATCAACCTGATCAGCTTGATCTGCCTGAACAGACTTTTTCATTGCTGCGGGAAGAGCGGTTTCTTCAGTTTTAGGAAGATCCTGTTCCGTATTTGAAGAGGGAAGTTCTGTTTTTTTACTTTCTTCTTTTATTAATGCCTGTTCCGGTTTTTCTGCGGCAGTTAGCTGTCCCAAGCCTGCAGATTGGAGTTTTTCCTCCAATTCCTCCAGGCGGGTTAAAAGGGCGCCGGGGGAAAGATAATTGCGAAACCGGTATGCGCGGGTCATGCGCAAAAACGCCAGTTCCAACAAAAACTGAGGCTGGGAGGAACCCCTGAGCTGATAGTGAAGCTCCTGCAAAATCTCAAGCATCTCCAACAAAACAGGGCTGTTAAACAATCCCCTGTGCTTGAGAAGGTAAGGCCTTAATCCGGAAACATCCCTCAGCGTTTTCTCTTCGTCACTGCCTGACTGAAGCAGGATCAGCCTGCGAAGGTAGAGGATTAGTTCCCGCAGGAAACGCTGCAGATCCCTTCCCTGTCCGACCACTTCTGCCACAGTCGTCAACCCCACACTTATATTATCTTCAATAACCGCCTGCAGCAATCCATAGATTACTTCAGGCCCGGCAAGCCCCAATATTTCCAGGGCTTCAATGTAAGTGATCTGTTCCCCGCCATAAGCCCTGCACTGTTCCAGAAATCCTAAGGCATCGCGCATTGAACCCTCTGCCTGGCGTGCCAAAAGGTAGAGGGTTTCCTCCTCTATTTCAAAATCTATGCTGGATGCCACCTGCTGAAGACGGCCTACAATTTGTCCTGCTTCCAGAAGGCGAAAATCAAAACGCTGGCAGCGGGAAACAACTGTGAGGGGAAGTTTATATATTTCTGTGGTGGCGAGAATAAAAATAACTTTAGAAGGAGGCTCTTCCAGAATTTTGAGCAGAGCATTGAACGCTTCGTTGGTAAGCATATGTACTTCGTCAACAATATAAACTTTATAGCGGTTCTGCGCGGAGGCATAACGAGCTTTTTCCCGAAGATCGCGAATTTCGTCTATTCCCCGGTTGGAGGCCGCATCGATTTCAAAAACGTCCATATTCCGCCCATCCAAAACTTCCAAACAGGAGCGGCATTTGTTGCAGGGTTCGCGGTTGACGCCCTCCATACAGTTAAGGGCTCTGGCCAACAGCTTTGCCATCGTTGTTTTACCGGTGCCTCTCAGTCCGCAAAAAAGATAGGCGTGCGCCACGCGATCCTTCTCCAGGGCATTCTGCAGTGTACGGGTGACATGCTCCTGTCCCACTATCTCTGAAAAAAGCCGCGGCCGGAAATGGCGGTAAAGGGCCGTATATGATTTTTTTCCCTGCATTTCGGACAAAAGAAACACCTCTTTAAAAGAATAGTATTTTTCAGACACGGGGACGGTTCTATTGTCTTCCCGTTTGCATTCATCGCTAAGCCATGGGGGACGGCCATCGTCTTCCCATTTGTATTCAGGTAGACCATCGCTAAGCCATGGGGACGGTTCCATCGTCTTCCCGTTGGACCTTCGCTGCGCTCCGGTGACGCTCGAACCGGCCCCATGGCACCGCTCCGTTCCTCATGGCACCGCTTTATTCAGTATTCAGTATTCAGAATTCAGGAGTCAGTAGTCAGAATTAAAGATGCCTCAAGAATTAGAAAGTATCGCCATTCCTCAACAGAACCTTGGCAAGTCTTCAAATGTCTTCGTCGGTTCTTCCATTCTGAATTCTGATTCCTAACTTCACTAATTCGCGATACAAACTATTTTTCCTGCAAAATAATAAAGGAGAAACACCTCTTTGATTCGATAGTGCAATGTGAAAAGCCCGCTGACTGGTTCAGCGGACTCATTTTAAAATTAATGACCGTGCACCTACCTTTGATCCCGCCCCTCAGGCGGAACCCTGGCAGTTTGCTCTGCCCCAGCGCTCCCATGGCACCCGCAAGGCACCACTTACCGCTGCTTCCTTCCGGATCTGACGGGGTTCATGGACTTGCGCCGCACAGGACCAGGGCTTCCTCACCACTTACCAGGGGCAAACCCTGCAAGGCTAAGGACCGGGGGTAGGAGTTCAACCCTGCTATAGCGGATTGCAGGTTCAGGGCACCGCTATCTCCCCGTCTAGCACGGCCAAATTTTAGACAAACAATGGCGGAGAGAGAGGGATTCGAACCCTCGAGACGAGGGTTTGCCCCGTCTACTCGCTTTCCAGGCGAGCGCCTTCGACCAGCTCAGCCATCTCTCCATAAAAGAAGCACCGACTACTATTTTAACCTAAATCGTCACGTTTTGCAAGGGAGAGTTAACATATCGTTACGGGATGTCGTCCGAAGCAAATCATGAATACATATATTGTATACTGGAATTATTTTAATACAACGGATGGGCAGAGTCGTTCACCCCTACAGGATTAGAAAACTTAAAATAATTCACGTAAATAGGTTCCTGAATTTGCCGTGACATATGGCCTTTTACCGGAAATAACTTACCCCTGCTTCAAATATTCTTTGATCCTTTTCTCCGGGGACATTGACGGCCACATGACGACCGATTCTTTCTGAGTGTCCCATTTTCCCCAGCACCCTTCCGTCGGGACTGGTGATCCCCTCCACAGCTTCATGGGAGCCGTTGGGATTAAAGATTATATCACTGCTTTCATTGCCGCCAAAATCAACATAGCGGGTAGCTATCTGTCCGTTTTCAATTAGTTTTTCCATTACTTTTTCACCGGCCGCAAATCTTCCTTCG
>JAUSPO010000144.1 GCA_030656575.1 Bacillota bacterium | reverse complement strand
CCGGCAAACCACCACCTCCTGGAAATAATGGTAATTAATACCTCTATTTCAATTTTGGTGGTGATCCGAAAATGTCAAGTTTGATACAATGACTTAAGCAGTGATTGATGTATGAAAATATTGATTATCTCAATATATCATCATATCATCTAATATCATCTAATTACGATGAAAAGCAAAAACACCCCGCGTGGGGGTGAAAAATATTTATCCACAGCGCTTGAAGCCGCATGGATAAGGGGTTCAGACTTTCTGAAACAACTCATGCAGTTCCGGAGGTGATATTCGATGAATAAGCCGGATTTCGCGGATTATGTCCACACGTTCTTTCTCAAATATCTTCCACTTCAGAGGGGGCTTAGCAAAAACACCATTTCCTCTTACAGCTATGCGGTGATGCTCTTCTACGATTATTGCAGGAATGCCAGAAATATTCGCCAGGACAAGCTGGTATTTGCGAAGATAAACAAAACTCTCGTTGAGGACTTCTGCATGTGGCTTGAGACGGAAAGGGATAACTCAGCTTCAACGATGAATCAAAGGCTTGCAGCGATACACGCTCTGTTCCTCTATATCCAAACAGAAGCCATAGAACAAGCTGCGCTTTGTCGTGACATTCTTGAGATACCAGTAAAGAAAACTGTAACAATGCCGCCTACATACCTGACGGTGGAAGAAACCACATTGCTATTTGCAATGCCGGATACGCGTTACAAACAGGGACGCAGAGACCTTGCCCTCCTTTTGCTCTTATATGACTCTGGCGCCCGCGCACAGGAATTGATTGATCTCTGTGTCGGGGACATTACGTTCGGCAAAGAAGCAACTGTCAAATTGTTCGGTAAAGAAGGCAAGACCCGCATTGTTCCAATTATGCCGGAAACGGCCAAAATATTGAAAGGGTACATGAAGGAGTACAAAGTCAAGCAATTTGATCAACCCCTATTTGTAAACAGAAGCAATACAAAACTGACAGATATGGGGATCACATATATTTTAAAAAAGTACCTCGCCTTAGCTGTTGATGTCTTGATCAACATGATTTTGAATCAAAGCTAACTTTTTTGGAAAAGGGGTATGGAGGATTACCGTCTGTTTCCACAATGGGACGGCTGGTTTCCTGATGCTTTAAGAACAGATGAAATGAGTAGTAGAACTAAATACAGGGCTGAAAGTGTAAAAAGACAACAGTAAATTTACTTCAGCTTCCTTATATTCATTTTTATGTAAATCTTCTCTAAAACGCTATGGAAATATATGGGTTCATGAATTCGCCGTGGCTCATTGCCTACAAACGTCTTTGCACAATAAATAGCATGCCCAAGACCTTTGGGATCTTTTTGACGTATGTAATGGATGTCCACCATTGTCAATGGCCATTAACACACTGATATTGCTATTAGGTTTGGTGTAATTCTCGCCATTCTTTTTTTAAGTCAATTATTTCTTTCTAATTATGCTCTTATTTACACTGCCAGGGTAAGAGAATCTATGAAAAACAAATTGCAGCTTGGTTTTATGGAAAATATGTACAAAAAAAATTGGTTATCTTTAAACAATTATAAAACAGGTGATATTTTAACGCGAATTAATGCAGATGTTTCAAATATTGTTGATATATGGATTACTGTATTTCCAAATCTTATAGCTTTGTTTATACAGCTGGCAACTGCCTATATTATTCTTTCCAATTATGACAGAACATTGGCGCTGCTTGCCTTTATTGTTGGGCCTATAACAATCATACCAAGCTTTATAATAGGTAAAAAATTAAAGAGCATACAACATAATATACAAAAAGCTGAAGGCACATTAAGTTCCTATATAAATGAGTCCATACAAAACCTAATTATTATCAAAGCTTTTAATTATAATACTGAGAATATCAAGCAAATTGACAATCATCAAATGGACAGGCGTAAATTTGTACTGCAAAAAAACCGTACTACTGCATATGCAAATTTTATTTTGGGACTGGGATATCAGGTAGGTTTTTTCTGTGCTTTGGCCTTCGGGGCGTTCAGACTTTCTACAGAAGCCATTACTTTCGGTACTTTCACAGCGTTTTTACAGCTAGTTTCTCAGATTCAAGGCCCCATAGATGGTCTTTCAAGAACAATTCCTCAGGTTATTACTTCTTTTGCATCTATAGAGCGCTTAGAGGAAGTTAGAGAACTCCCTGATGAAGATGAAGATTCTATTACTTCTAGAGATGAAACACTAAAGAGTCCGGTAAGTCTGCAAATAGACAAGGTTTGCTTTCAGTATTATGAAAACACGCCTATATTAGAAGATTTATCTTTAAAAATATCTAAAGGAGATAAAATTGCCTTAGTGGGAACTTCAGGGGAAGGTAAAACAACTTTAATTAGAACATTATTAGGACTTATCACCCCACAATCAGGTGGGATTACCCTAACTTTATCCGATCATTCAGTTCTTCCAGTGACATCAGCTACCAGAAAATATTTTTCATACGTTCCACAAAACAACGCTTTATTTTCTGGTACTATTGAAGATAATTTGAAGCTAGCCAATAAAAATGCCTCCAGAGAAGAAATCGATACTGCTTTAACAGCTTCCTTTGCCCTTCAATTTGTTTCTGAACTTCCATTAGGTATAAATACAATTGTTGGGGAAAAAGGTGTTGGTTTGTCAGAAGGACAGATTCAACGGATCTGTATCGCACGTGCTTTACTTCACAAAACACCATTCCTTATTTTAGACGAAGCAACTTCTGCCCTTGATATTGAAACAGAAAATTCCATAATCCAAAACTTGTCTCTCTATTATCCGGAAACAACAATTATTGCAATAACTCATCGTGATTCAATCTTGGAAATATGCGACTCTGTTTATACTTTAAAAAGAGGTAAGTTAATTGAATTTAGCACTCCACAAAAATAGGAATCCTATCAGGATTCCTATTTTTACTATTCCTTTAAAAGTTTTAACCCTTAAACTGGATTAATCTTCGAGCTCAATGGCCTCTTCAGGACATTCATCAACACATGAACCACAATCTGTACATTCATTTGCATCGACAGAGGCAATTTCGTCCACGGTAATGGCATCAGTGGGACATACATCAACGCAACTGCCGCATCCGGAACACTTTTCCGCATCAATTTTAGCAGACATAATATTTCCCTCCCAAGAATTGTATAATTAATAATGAAAAGCTCAAATCAATTTATATTAAACCATATTTATAAATAATCGTCAATTATTATTTTGCAGGCAGGAACCTGTTTATTTACTTCTTTAATAACCTCTCCCTTTCTGATAAACTTAGAATAGAAAGGGTGATTCCCTTGATTCGATGGAGGAATTATTTTTTTATACTGCCGGTTTTATCTGCGGTTTTTTTAATCCTAAGCTTTCCGCCCTGGGATAAGGGTTATCTGGCCTGGGTATTCCTTTTACCCCTTTTCTTTTATTTCAGAGAACAGAATTATTCTTCATGGGAAAATGGATTTTTCCCTGGTCTCGTCATAGGTATTATCTTTTTTATATATCTTTTTGCTTACTTGGCGCTAGCTGTTGATTTCCTCTTTCCTCGTTATATGGGTTTCCTGGTCGTTGCTGTCTCATCGTTGTATTCCGCCTTTTTCTTCGGCCTTTTCACCCTCTCTCTAAGGTTCTTTCTTAAAACCAGAAATATATTGCTTTCAACCCTGGCAATCCCTGCTTCATGGGTGCTGCTCGAATACTTTCGTTCACTGGGATTTTTAGGGCATACGGGCGGCTTCCTGGGATATAGTCAGGTTGGCTATATCCCCCTGCTCCAGGCAGTTTCTCTCTATGGATACTGGGGACTCCCCTTTTTAATGATTTCATTCCAGGTGGTCCTTTTTATATCCTGGCAGAACTTTTGTAAAAAACCAAAGAAGCGCCTCATTGAATCAGCCTCCTCTGTCCTTGTTTTCTTGATTATGCTGGGATGCGGATTGTATCTGCCTTCCCTTTTCCCCGTCGAAAAAAATGATAAACCTGTTCGGATTGCGCTGATCCAAGGAAATATTACCCAGGATGATGTTCTTGATTCCTACATGGCCCCAAAGAATTTCCAGAAGTATGTTCAATTAACTAAGGATGCTGACCAACTCTATGCGCCGCTTGATTTGATCGTCTGGCCTGAAACCGTTTTTTCATTAAATGTAGCAAGGCTCAACCCCACATCAGAGCAGGAAGTTGCAGATCTGGCAGATGAAACAGGAGCTTCAATCTTACTGGGGGCCATGGTTGAAAAAACCCAAAAGGAAGTCTACAACTCCATTCTGCTTCAGAAAGCAGGCAGAACTTCATGGGAAGAAGAGCGGTATGATAAGTCTAGGCTTGTACCTTTTGCAGAGATTTTTCCCGTCCCTGAAATCTTAAATAAAATTCTGCCTGCAGATGTTTCTCTGGGTACGTACACTTCAGGGACAGGCTCTCAACTGTTTTATCTCCTGGACTTTACTATTGGTGGTATCGTCTGTTTTGAATCGTATTTCTCAAGGCCTGCTCTAGAGATGGCACAACGGGGAGCAGAACACCTCTTTGTGCTCAGCAATGACGCCTGGTTTTTAGATAGCACAGGTCTTAAGCAGCACGCCCGGGTGGCTGCAATAAGGGCTATTGAAACAGGAATAGGTGTAACCCAGGTTGCAAACACCGGATATACCATTTCATTCGATTATACCGGAAAAGAAGTATTAAGCTTACCTGCCCTGGAAGACGGGATTGCGCTCCTTGAAACAAACCTTCCCACGCGGCAAACCCTTTACCGGCTCTGGGGTGATTATTTCGTTTTGCTCTGCATAATCATTCTTTTAATCTCTTTCATTGTATATCTTCGGAGTCCCAAAAAGCTTATGCCTATTCAAAAAAATAAAGAAAATTAACCCTGCGTCCGGTTAATTTTCTTTTATGTGCCTCTGACTCCTGACTCCTGACTCCTGACTCTTGCTTCTTGTACTTACCCGCAGGTTGAGTAACCGCAGTAGTCGCAATAACTGCAGAGGGCATCAGGAATCATATAACCAATCCTGCAGGAAGAACAAATACGTATATTTTTCGGTCCCCCTGCTGCATTAAGACGGTAAGATATCTTACCCACAGCAGCCTTAGCCAGTTCCTGTCCAATAAAATCAGTGCAGGATAAAACTGTCGTGTCCGGGTGCATAAGACATGATGGGCATTTTTCCTCACGCAGGTTCTCCACAATTTCATTAATATCAACACCGGCACGAATAGAAATAGATATGACTTTGGCAAGAGCATTGGATAAAGGAGGACACCCTTCCTCCCCTACGGATGTAAATACTTCACAGACCTGCTCTGAGCCATCCTCAGCAATCTCTTTGTTAACTGTCACATACAGCTTCCCGCAAAAACCTATAAGTTTGCGCGTCGTTTGTCCAAAGGTAGTTTCTGGTCGCTCCCGGGGAACTACCCCTCTGGCTCCATCAACTAAGAAGCTCTCGCTTTTTTTCTTATCTGCAGTTGATGTTGATGTTATGACCTGAGTATCTCTCGAACCATCACGATAATAGGTAATCCCTTTTGCCCCATTACGCCAGGCCTGAAAAAAAGCATCCCGGCAATCATCAGCAGAAGCATGGTTAGGAGCATTTATTGTTTTAGAGACTGCATTATCCACCCATTTTTGGAGAATTAATTGCATCATGATGTGGTCATGAGGCGTTAGATCATGAGCACAAAGAAAAAGACGCCGTAAATCCCCTGGAATCTCTGTCATATCCTGGATACCATCAGGTCCCTTCTCGCCAATTGAATCTTGTAATTCCGTGGAAAGATCCTTCCCGGTTTTCTCACGCCACATTTCTTCGAAAAGATTATCAACCTGAATGATACGATCATCCATAATATTGCGGGCAAAACCCACCCCAAAAAGTGGCTCAGCGCTTGGCGATGCATTTGAGAAAATTGATAAGGAACCAGTCGGGGCAATGGTAGTTGTCGTAGCGTTGCGCTGGGGAAGTTTTAACCTCTCCCAAACGGAACCCTCATAATTTGGAAAAGTGCCTTTTTCTTCGGAAAGCTTCCAGGAAGTAACTTTAGACTGGACAGATATTTCTTTCATTGCCTCTTCCGCTGAGGAAAATGCTTCCTCAGAATTGTAGGGAAGTTCCTGCCTGATTAGATACTGCGCAAGACCCATAATCCCCAGTCCGATTTTACGGTTTCCTTTCATTATTTCTGAGATCTGAGGAATAGGAGGTACGCTTCGATCTATGACACGATCCAAAAAAATGGTAGCAATATGTGATGTAAAACGAATCTTTTCCCAGTCAGGAACAAAACGTCCATCTTCTTCTTTGAGCATGCGCGCAAGGTTTATGCTTCCCAGATTGCAGCTCTCATAGGGTAAAAGCGGCTGTTCACCACAAGGATTTGTTGCTTCAATATCCCCAAGGTGGGGTGTGGGATTCTCAGAATTTATAGCCTCATGAAACAAAAGACCAGGCTCTCCGTTTAAATGCGCGTTTTCAACAATACGGTCAAAAACATCCCGGGCCTTAAGTTTCTTTCCTATTGGCTGTCCGTCCCTGGAGTCCAACAAGTCATATTCCTCATCCTTTTCCACAGCATTCATAAAGTAATTATCGACTCTTACTGAAATATTAAAGTTGCTGAGTTCTCCGCTCAGACGTTTGCTGTCAATGAATTCCATGATATCCGGATGGTCATAATTTATCGCTGCCAGACTTGCCCCGCGCCGTCTTCCACCCTGTCTGATTTCGTTACTGACTTTATTAAAAACAGATAAAAAAGAAAGGGGACCTGAAGCTTCTCCTCCGGTACTTTCCACAACAGCACCCTTATGGCGAAGCTTTCCAATAAAATATCCTATACCCCCTCCACTTTTCTGAATTAAGGCGGAGTGTTTAAGGGTTTCAAAGATGCTTTCCATGGAGTCTTCAATGGGTAATACAAAACAAGCCTGCAGCTGCTGTACAGGTGTCCCGGCATTCATGAGGGTCGGGCTGTTTGGGAAAAAAAGCCCTCCATCCATAACCTTGCGAAAAATAAAAGCTAAAGCTTCTTCAACGTTTGTATCCACATCCAAAGCAATATCCCGGGCAACCCGTTCAAGCATCCCATCCCAATTCTCACAGATATTGCCTTCTTTATCCCTTCTAAAATATCTGCCTGCAGCTACCTTCAGTGCATTTTCCGTTGGAGGCACTGTCTCCAGCTTTTCAGCGAAATGATAGATCTCTTCCAAATTATATTTTTGGGAGGACCTCTCTTTTACCAGCTTGTCCAATTCAAGATACTTTTTCTGAATTTCCACTTCAGCAGAGGAAGATTGAGCCATTTTCATAAAAAACCATCCTTTTTTTAAGAATATAAGCGTTAAACCTGGGCCTCTCAATCACCATTGCGATTAAGAGATCCAGGTGCAATAATCATTGTTAAGATAAATATCTCTGAGATTTTTTTAGTCCGGCAATTCTTCCCTTTCTCCGATACAATCAGCAAAATCTTCCAGATCAGAACGTGAAATCATCCATATGGCGCCATCATTGCTGGCCGCAAGCTCATTCCGCTTCATAAGTTCGTTTACTGTGCTTAAAGAAACCCTCAAATATTTGGATGCTTCTTCAGGTAACAAGTAATGTTCATAATTCATTTTTAATTACCCCCTTAAGATCCAGTTCAAAAATCGCTAAGTTAAAAACCGGCCCTGATTTTTAGAGTCGCGCTTACCCTGAATTTCAGGAGCTCTTATATAAGTTTTTCCTTATCCCATAATTGAATACTGGATCTTCCTTCCTTTTTGATCTCAGTTTGATTTTAAACAAAAAGGAATCCAATTATAAATAAAGATACCAGAACAACAAATAATAAAATAAACGCGAAATCAAAATTTAAAATATTAAAATAATGATAGAAGGTCTCCCCTTTATGATCATAGTCCACTTTGATAAGCAATGAAAAAGCCCACCTTCCGCAGCCCCGTGCCAACAAGCTAACAAAATTGACAATCCTCTGCAGTAAACCGAAAGAAGTTTCCCTTACAAACACACATGCGCTAAGGCACTTTGCACCCGTTTTCACTAGAAAAACGCGGTCAAAAAAATTCATTCCATCGCATATCCTGGACAGGTATTTTCTGCTGTCCATGAAGATACCCTCTGAAATAAAATTTAAGAATCTTCCTGTACCCGTATACAATCTCATTAACAGACGCAGAAAAGGTTGTAAAAAATATGGTTCCAGCAGATCATCCCATTTTGCCACTTTTCGGCTCACCAGGTTCATTGGAGGTAAACCGCTCACAATAAGCCCGTTTGCTCCCTGATCTATTAACCTGGCCGTACCGGTAAAGGCCTGCATCATGAATTTCAGTAAAGGCTGTAAAATATATGGGTCGAAATAATCTTCCCATGCGGCAACTCTCCTGCTTGCTAATTCCAAAGGAGGAATTCCCCTGACAAAAACCCCGTCAGAAATAGTATTCACTACCTTGCCGGAACGGGTAAAAATAGTGCCGGCTATCCTGATAGCTGGACGGTAAAGAAGATGTTCCACGCTGAGCCAACCGGGGGGACGGTAAGAAAAAGCACCGCTTCGGGAAAATACAATGAAGAAAAAGATACCCAATCCCAAGGCTACTGCTATGCCCTGTAAGTCATGACTACTGAAAAAGTTTAGCTTCAAAAGATATTTGACCTTATATGCATCATAAATGAAGCCCTGTGTTGAAGGCAGGACAAAGCTTTTCATCATTAACGAGGGGAATATACCCATTACGATCACACCGAGGGCGATAATACCAAATACAATTTTCTCCAGAAGAGGTTCTTCGGGCAATGGTTTTTTTATGTTAATGGGCCTTGGACCAAAAAAGATTGAGGTGTAGAGTTTAGTTATATAACAGACGGTAAGACCGCTGGTCAATGTAAAGATCTTCTCAGCCCAGTAGAGGGATATAACGTGATGGTGCTCGTAAGCATCCACAATGGCATGGTGCAATAGCGTTTTACTGGCATAACCGTTAAAACCGGGAACACCGGAAATGCCGAAGGCACAGATTAGAAAGGCTAGCGCTGTTACGGGAAAATCAAGGTAAAGTCCGCCAAGTTTTGAAAGTTCCAGTTCATGGGTTCGGGCATAGATAGCTCCCACCATCATAAACATTCCAGCCTTGAAGAAAGCATGGTTCATAATGTGAAATGTGGTGCCTGCAGCACCCAAGGCCCCCACTTCGTAACCCAGGTAAGCTGCGCAACCCACTCCCATGAGGATATAGCCCATCTGGCTGATACTGCTGTAGGCTAAAATTCGCTTGGCATTGGTTTGAAAAAGAGCGATAAAGGCAGCCATAAACATTGTAGCTATGCCAAACCAGATGATCACGAAGCCCAAGGAAGCTGTCTGTTCCCATAAGCTGATCTCGGGGGTTTCAGGAGTAAAGAGCATGTTCACTACGCGAATGATCCCGTATGCACCGGTTTTAATCATGATACCGGAAAGCAGGGCGCTGGCTGGTGATGGAGCCACGGGGTGGGCTTTGGGTAACCAGATATGCAGAGGAGCCATCCCCGCTTTGATACCAAAACCAGCGATGAACAGTGCTGCTATCAAATAGCGAAGCGGCAGTGACATCTGCATCGTTTCCAGTAAGGGACGAATGGCAGTGGTACCAGTATTGGAATAAAGTAAAACTATGGCTGTCAGGATGGATAACCCGCCTATGATGCCAAGGTACAAATAGTTGCGGCCGGCTTCCATGGCTTCTTCGGTTTCGGCATGAATGACTAATATATAGGAGGCTATAGACATGAGTTCAAAGAAAAGTAGCAGGCCGAAGAAATCTTCCATCAGAAAGACACCCAGACACCCGCCTAAGGTGAGGGTTAAAAAGTAATAATAACGATTACGACTGTGCTCATGGTCCATGTACGTCCAGGAAAAAATCGTGGCTAAAAGCCAGATAAACGATGAAAGAAGGGTAAAAAGGGCCCCAAATACATCAACACGAAAATTCAGGCCAAAGTCCAGGAAAGTGCTGATTCGGTAGACCACTTCTCCCTGCTGCACAAGGATAAAAAGATAAACAGCTGACAGAAAACAGACCGCTGAAATTAAAATAGCCACATAATTCCGTATGGATTCCCCGAGACGACGCCCCGTCCAGTAGACAATAAAGCTACCCAGGATGGGGATCAGAACCAGCCAAAGGGGTAGGGTGCTGTATATTTGGATTGCCTCAACTGAATGTGCAGGTGCTGCCATTAACAGCTGCCCTCCTCTCCAGAATAACCTAAATTTGTCGGAATAGTCCCTGTGTTCTCAATGCTCTGTTAAAGCAGGGCATAATGATTAGGCAATCTCCACGGGACCTGTTGATCACGAAGTGCATTGCCCTCTGCATCCTAAAAGATGAAAAGACTGACTCCTAACAATAGAAGAAGAGTACCCATGATAATAATAAAGTCCAGATCAAAGTTCATTAAATTAAAAACTTGAAAGACAGGCTCACCTTTAGGATCATAATCCACCCTGATCATAAAAACAAACACCCGCCGCAAAAACATACTGGCACGGCGAAAGAAAAAAGTCAAACCGTCCATGTAGGTATTGTAAAGACCATCCCTAACCAACGTCGACGACTTTGCTACTCCTCCACCTACCGTATTTAAGGTTTTTTCATCAAAATAAGCCACCCCTTTGAAGGCAACATAAAGAGGACCTAGGCTTTTAACAAAGGCAAATTCCAAACTTTTATCCATTATCCTAGCCACACCTGTATATAAAAGCATCATAAAATTAATGATGGGTTTCAAAAAATGAGGATCCAAGCCATCATCCAAGGCGGTAACTTTCTTACTCACTACGGCAAGGGGCGAAATTCCTCCCATCACAATTCCATTTGCAGTTGTATCCACAACTCTGCCGCAGAAAGTAAAAATATGTTCCGCCACTATAATCACCGGCCTGTAAAGAAGGTATTCCACGCTGAACCATGCAGGAATGTGTATGCCTCTTTCAAGGACCCTGGCTATGAGCGTAAAGACGAATATACCTATTAATATAATCTGCAGCGCGGCCCAAGCTCCCTTCAATGAATAAATTGAAAGGGATGTGCCGTAGGGAAGCAGCTGGCTAAGGAGCTGGGGCCAGATGCCAAACAATATACAAAGCCCCGATAAAGCAAGTATAGCTGCCCGCATTGAAGAGGTTATCTCTCTGGTTACCCTGGCGCGGCCCTTTATAAAACCAAAATATACAAACTTGCAGAATGATATGGATGTGCCCACACCGGCTACCATGAGCATCCACTCCACCGGTGAGACCCCATGCACAGCTTTTTTGAGGAGGTACTTGCTTACAAAACCGTTAAAGAGCGGAGTGCCGGAAATGGCAAGGGCTCCTATTACAGCCCCCAGTGCCGCCACCGGTACGGTTAACCAGATTTGCGGTATGTTTTTCGTTTCCTCATCTTCATGGAAATCATGCAAATCATGTTTGCCAGTAGTATAGATCAATGCACCGGCACTCATAAAAAGGAGCGCCTTGTAGAGCATGTGGTTCACAAGATGCAAAAGGCCGCCGTCTACAGAATAATGAGAGCCGAGCCCCACCCCGGCTACCATGAAGCCAACCTGGCTGATAATATGGTAGGAAAGAAGACGGCGCAGGTCGCTTTGTAGAAGGGCACAGGTTACTCCAAAAAGTGCCATAGATGCGCCCATAACAGCAATGAACTGGTGTGGGGGAAGAATGCGGGCCACGGCAAAAACCCCAACCTTTGTGGTCAACCCTGCCAGTACCACGCTGGAAGCAAAAGAAGCAGTGGGATAAGCCCAGGGAAGCCAGATATGCAGGGGTAAAAAAACAGATTTCATTCCGATCCCAATGATAAAGAAGGGAAGCCCTGCCGCAGGTACCGCTATAAGTAATGAACCGGTGGCAGCATAGTGCTGCATAATCCCAAGAAAAAGACAAAGCCCGCCGCCAAGCTGTAATAGCAGGAAACGATAACCCATACTCAACGCCTTTGGCGTGCCCTGGAGCATAATTAAACCTGCCACAGTTATTGTGAGCATCTCCCAGAAGATAAAGAGGGTCAGAAAGTTGCCTGAAAAAGCAATCCCCACCGCACTGCCGATAGCAGCAACGGAAACCGCCTGTTCACTGGGTTTTGCCACCTCAAGACCGTATAACAGAGCAAATGCCCCTACCAGTATAAAACCAAAAGCTGCTATCTTACCATATGGGTGTTCACTGAAAAAAAGAGGCGCCATGCCGCTCCCATCCCCAAAAGTGGAAGTGAGCAAGGAGAGGCTGCCTAATTCAGCCCCGGAAAGAATATAAACGGCCACCAAAATCATTCCCAACAGATACACAAACAGCAGAGTACGACGCCACCTGTCAGAGATAAAAAGAAGCACAGGTGAAACAATCAAAGGAGCTATGACCGGTAATAGTGCTAAGCTTATCGTAACCACTTCTCTCGTAAAACTATTTCGCTCGAGGCTCACTTGTTATCAGTAATTACAAAAATATTTGCACTTAATGATTAAAAAAATACCCTGCCACCGCCTGGCCAGCCCAGGTGGCCAAAAAGCCGCCGCGTTCTGGTGGTGCCAAGGCTTTAATTAATTATAAAATTTCTCAGATAGCGCTTACTAGACCATTCACCTTTTTAATAAAGTAATGCTGCCACAGATTTAACAATCTCCAGAGGCCAGTTCTGAGTAGGCAATCCAAAGACAACGCAGCCTAATGCAAGTAGAATAACAGGAACCAGCATAATTGCCCCGGGCTCCCTGAAGTTACTCCTTTTGAATTCCCTGTGGTGTCCATGTTCTCCTTGTGATTGATCCTGACCCAAAAATGCATGAATAGCGATAGGTAAATAATAAGCTGCATTGAGCATACTGCTAATTAAAAGAACAATAATTATAATGGGCTGATTTATCTGCAGGGCTCCAAGACTAAGATGCCACTTTGTCACAAAAATATTAAACGGGGGCATCCCCACTGCCGTGATTGCAGCAATAGTAAAAGCTAACATTGTTACAGGCAGCTGGTATCCTATACCTTTCATTTTTGCGATACTCCTGTTGCCGGTAACCTTGATAATTACACCAGCACAGAGAAACAGACATCCTTTCATAAATGCGTGTGCAGTAATATGAAATACAGCACCTATTAAACCATAGGGATTAAAAAGAGCTATACCTAAAATAATATAACCGACCTGGGCAATCCCTGAGTAAGCCAGACGTCTGATCAGATCATCCTGTGCTATAGCAATAGTAGATCCAAAAAGGATTGTAAAACAGGCAATAACCACAATAATGTTATCCCAGTTTACGGCTGCTAAATATTCTGTTCCAAATACATTGTAAAAAACGCGAATCAAACCGTAGACACCTACCTTTAGCATGATGACTGAAGAAAAAAGTGCCGCAGGTAGAGGGGCATGGGTATAAGCATCAGGCATCCAGAAATGCAAAGGGAACATCGCTGCTTTAGTCCCAAAGGCGATAATAAAACCTATAAAGGCCATTAGGCTAAAAACAGATATTTCGCTAACCAATCCCGAAGTATTCAGAGATAAAGATCCTGTCTGCCAGTAGATAATAACCACGGCCATAAATAATGATACACCGGCAAAAATAGTCATAAACAGAAACTTTAAACCAGCAGCCACTGAAACGGGGTTGGCTTTGTGTACAATCAACACAAAATACATAATAGACATAAATTCAAAAAAGAGAAAGAGGCTAAAAAGATCCCCGGCCAAAACTACTCCCAAACTGCCGGCATAAACAAGCATTAAGAAACCAAAAAAACGCTGGGGTAAAGGATCTCCCTTCATATAGCCAATAGAATAAATGACAATAATTAAAGCAAAAAACGTAAACAAAAGAGTCATATACTGTGATAAAATATCAACTCTGAAGTTAAGACCCAAAGGAGGCAGAACATCAATATTACAGATAACAACATACCCCTGACTCACAAGGCTATAAAGTTTAATAGCCAGGGCCAGAGGGATAACAGTACCTACCAGGAGAAATATTAAACGAAGCATACCACCACTTACAGGCTCAGTGTTATCCTTGCTGTTATCTACTAAATCATCATACTCCGAACTGAAATACTTCCTTACAGGCCTCATAGCGGTTAGAAAAACTGCTACACTCATTAAAAGGGGTATAATAACAATCCAGAATGGTATCAGAGAATAAATAGTCTCTTGCGGCATACTACCTGCTCCTCCCTAATCAAAAAACATAGTTTACAACATATTCCACCATGGGAATAGTGGTTTTATGGGCAAATAACCCAAAGAACACGCACATTAAAGCAAGAACAACTATAGGTGCCAGCATTGTTAATGGAGCCTCAAGGTCCTTTGGCTTTGAGAATTCACCTTCCCGGAAAAAGGCGTTAACAATAATAGGCAGGTAATACATGGAATTTAAAATGGAACTGAGAAGTAACACGAAAACAAAAATTGTCCTGTCTGCCTGCAGGGCTCCTGTTAAAAGGTACATCTTACTAATATACCCGTTAATGGGAAGAATACCAATAAGGCCAAGACCTGCAATAGCAAAGGAGAGCATGGTCAGCGGCATCCTTTTCCCCACACCCTTTAATTCATCTATCTTCGTTTTACCGGTAACACGAATAACCGCTCCAGCGCAAAAGAAAAGAACAATCTTCATCAGAGCATGGTTAATAATGTGGATTACGCCTCCGAGCAACCCGATAGGGGTAAGCATTAATGCACCCAGCGTAATATAACCCAACTGACCAATTGTAGAATAAGCCAGCCTCAATTTAAACACATTCTGCCTTAAGGCCAAAATAGAGGCGGCAATTATGGTAAAACAAACAAGCACAGCAAGATAATTTATAACATTAAGATTAACCAGCATATCGGGACCGTATACAAAGTAAAGAACACGGATCATGCCGAAAATACCGCTTTTAACAACAGCCACTGCATGAAGCAGAGCGCTTACCGGCGCAGGAGCAACCATAGCTGCAGGCAGCCATGAATGAAGCGGCATGATGGCTCCTTTTGTACCAAAACCAAGGATCAGCATAAAAAAGATAACAATTAAAAGTACACGGGGCTCACCCATAGTAGCACTGAGAATACCGCCCGGGACAAAGGAAGAATTGTGTGCCAGTCCCTGTAGGATAATGAGTGCAAATAGAATCAACCCACCGCCGCCAAAACAATAAGCAATATACTTGATTCCTGATTTTGTGGCCTCTTCAGTCTGGGAATGAACTACAAGAGGATAGGTACAGAGCGTAAGGTATTCAAAAAAGATATACATTGTAAAAAGATTTCCTGAAAATGCAACACCCATAGTTGCACTCATAGAAATAATAAAAAAGGTAAAAAAGCGACCCTGAGCTGGCTGGCGGGACATATAGCCAATAGAGTAAATTACGGCAAATATCCAGAGTAGAGATGCAGTAAAAGCAAAAATAATCCCCAGCGGGTCAATTCTAAAGAACAGCTCCAGTCCTGGAACAAAACGCACCAGCGTAAACTCTACTAAAGAGCCCCCCAAGATCATAGGCAGAATTGAGGCAACAACTAAAAAATTAGCTATTGCAGTAAAAACAGCTACCAGATTCCTTACTCTTACCCAATCCTCAGGTGTGCGATTTATAATAATAGCACCCAGTATTGGTATTATAACCGCCCAGAGGGGTAATGAAGAAGTTACTACATTCATTGTTTTTTCTCTCCCCTAAAAAAATACATTAAAGAAAAAATAAACTGGCTCCCAACAGCACAAGAAGTGTGAACATAAAGATAAGAAAATCAATATCAAAGTTCCTGATATTAAAAACTTGAAAAGTTTTTTCTCCATGGGGATCGTAATCCACCCTGATCATTAGCACAAAGATCCTTTGAAAAAACATGCGCCCTTGGACAAAGAAAGCAGTTAGTCCACCAAGCCAGGTGTTGTAAATCCCATCCCTCACCAGGGTGGTAGATTTCGCCAGCCCACCGCCAAAGATGTTTACTGTCTTTTCGTCAAAGACGGCAAAACCATGGGAAAAAATAGCGAGAGAAGGTATACCCTTCACGACCAATCCATCCACTACTGTCTCTATTGCTTTGCCTGTAATAGTATAGACTGTCTCTGCCGCCATGATCACCGGCCTGTAAAGAAGGTATTCCACACTGAACCATGCAGGGATGTGTATGCCTCTTTCAAGGACCCTGGCTATGAGTGTAAAAACAAATATACCTATTAATATAATCTGCAGCGAGGCCCAGGCTCCCTTCAATGAATAAATTGATAGGGATGTGCTGTAGGGAAGCAGCTGGCTAAGCAGCTGGGGCCAGATGCCAAACAATATGCAAAGCCCCGATAAAGCAAGTATTGCTGCCCGCATGGAAGAGGTTATCTCTCTGGTTACCCTGGCGCGGCCCTTGATAAAACCAAAATACACAAACTTGCAGAATGATATGGATGTTCCAACACCTGCTACAATGAGCATATACTCCACCGGCGATACCCCGTGCACCGCTTTTTTGAGGAGGTACTTGCTCACAAAACCGTTAAAGAGCGGAGTGCCGGAAATGGCAAGGGCTCCTATTACAGCCCCCAGTGTTGCCACCGGTACGGTTAACCAGATTGGCGGGATGTTCGTTTTTTTCTCGTCTTCATGAAAATCATGCAAATCATGCTTGCCAGTAGTATAGATCAATGCGCCGGCACTCATAAAAAGGAGCGCCTTGTAGAGCATGTGGTTCACAAGATGCAAAAGGCCGCCGTCTACAGAATAATGGGAACCGAGCCCCACCCCGGCTACCATGAAGCCAACCTGACTGATAATATGGTAGGAAAGTAGACGGCGCAGGTCGCTTTGTAAAAGGGCACAGGTTGCTCCGAAAATTGCCATACATGCGCCCATAACAGCAATAGCCTGATGTGGGGGAAGAATGCGGGCCACAGCAAAAACCCCAACCTTTGTGGTCAATCCTGCCAGTACCACGCTGGAAGCAAAAGAAGCAGAGGGATAACTCCAGGGAAGCCAGATATGCAGGGGTAAAAAAACAGATTTCATTCCGATCCCAATGATAAAGAAGGGAAGCCCTGCCGCAGGTACCGCTATAAGTAATGAACCGGTGGCAGCATA
>JAUSPO010000134.1 GCA_030656575.1 Bacillota bacterium | reverse complement strand
TATGGACGATAGCTGCAGAAAAATAATTAATTTTCTGGGATTAGCTGAGAGTTTCTTTGCGTGGAGTGGAGACGGCTAGCCTGTTTTGGTTGGTATATATTTACTATTGCAATACTTCGGGGTATTATGCGGAATATGAGTCATATGAAAAAAAGTTGAGGTGATAAAAGTGCTTGTATTTCTTAGCCATAATAAGGCGGACAAGGCAGTTGCTCGCAAAGTAGGTGCTCATCTAATCCTTAGCAATATTGATGTATGGTTCGATGATTGGGAGATACAGGCTGGAGATTCCATACCAGGAAAATTGAACGAAGGGCTTGCTGATTTTGACGCGTTTGTGCTCTTGTGGTCAGTAAATGCAAAACGCTCGAACTGAGTACGAGAGGAACTTCAGAGCGCTATCATGTATGTTATCAAAAATAAATCAGCGAAGATCGTGCCTTGCCTTTTGGATGATACGGATTTACCTCCCCTCATCTCAGACCGCAGCAGCGTAGATTTAAACGATGTAGGGAAAGGGATAGAGGAGCTCCTAGACAATCTTACTGGGCAACGGACACAGCGTGCCCGGCTATTAGCTATTCAGAGTGCTCTCGACGATATGGATCTTGAGTGGATAACTCACCCAGCTCTTCCACCTATGGTATGCTGCCCAAACTGCGGCGGCGATAAAGAGAATCTTCTTCCTTGGCAAGAGATTGATGAGGTGAGGGATGATATTTATTATGGGATGCGGTGTAAGAGATGTGGGTGGTCAAATGGTGGGGAGATTTAGATTATTAACTCCTGATGATGTAGTTTTGAAGTCTCATAAACTTAGAAATACCTGAAGATGAGTGAGAATACAGACCGTCAGAATGTGATCTTTGCCTACGAAGGTGAAGCCCCACTTCAACGGGGTAGCTTTCTTAGATGACGAGAAAAAATTTAGAATTAGTACCTTTGCATTATCCATATTATGCTAAATAGAGAAGGGGTCCAGGAAACCTAAACGACTCTACCGAAAGAGATATAGCAGCGCGGTGCATTTTGAAAGAATTTTTGACGAAGAGCAACTAACCATGGAGAAGATAGGCATATCGAGTACAACACGTTTAACGATCTTTGGAACGATAGCGAATTCTTAAACGAGGAGGATAAACATGCAGGGCGGGTTACCTATCCTGAGTTACTCAAATAGTCATTTTATAAAAAAAGCTTAATGATTAATTCTGCAAAGGGAGTGATAATATTGCAGAAGAGCAAAGAGATTAAGGTCGGAATCGGTTTTGCGACTGGGAGGAAGACTTTTCAAAAGGTGCTGAGAACCTACATATACAGCTGGAATGAATCCGGTTTAGTGGAAAATGAAAGGGTTAGTCTAAATCTTTTTATCGCATATGATCTTACTTATCGTAAAACAAAAGTCACTGATTACACAAATATGCACCCGGAACTAGTCGAGCAGATTGATAGCAGCACATTTATTGGTAGTACTTCTATAAAAGAAGAAATTGACTATTTAATTCAAGAGAACGTTATCAATCTTCAAGAAGCACGCATGATTTTTGGCAAGGGATATGCCGCCAAGCGTAACGCTATATTCTATTACGCCATAAAACACAATATGGATTATTTGATTTTTTTAGACGATGATGAATACCCGCTGGCAGTGACCAATACTAAAAAAACTGCAATTTGGGGAGGCCAGCATGTTCTGTCAACCCATTTGAAATATATCAATCGAGCAGATATCACCCACGGAAACCACTGCGGTTATATATCCCCTATTCCTTATATGGAATTTAGTGATATAATGACTGAAGCAGATTTCCGCTCTTTTGTTGAGGCCATTAGCAATGATATCGTCAACTGGGATAACGTCATGAGCGTTATGAGCAATGGTGGGGTAACATATGCTGATACAAATATATTAACAAGTAATGATGTCTTAGAGGTGCAGGAAACGAATCATGCCAAATTCATCTCAGGCGCCAATCTGTGTATTAATCTTACCGATCCTTGTCGTATTTTCCCATTTTACAATCCACCAGGAGCTAGAGGAGAGGATGCTTTTTTAAGTACATGTTTGAGTGAAAGAACCGTTATGCGCGTGCCATGCTACACATTCCATGATGGTTTTTCTACCTATAACCACCTGTTAGAGGGTGTCCTGCCAACACGACTGAAGATCGTCAAAGCTGATACTGAACAAATCACCGTTCGCTTTTACAAAGCTTGTATAGGTTGGATTCGTTATAAGCCACTACTACTCTATATCACACAGCCGGATAGTTATGTGGAAAAGATTGAAGAGATGCGGAATAAACTAAAAGCGACATTGCCTAAAATCTGCACTTATTTTCGACAGCCGGATTTTATTAATGTCTTAGCCGAATTGGAGAAGTACCATAAAAATGTCGAAAAGCATTATCGTGCATTTAAAGAAACACAACTGGTATGGGCAAAAATTATGGAACACTTTGTGCATCAAAAGTGAGAAAATAAGCAAACAGCTTCACATAGAGCGGGCTCAGATTTATAGGCGTAAGGACAAGGCCCTAAATCGTTTGACGGTTTTCCTGTATGGAACATGAGAAAAACATTAAAGAAAATTGGCTGTAACAACCTCCCATTATCCATATAATGGGAATATGTTTCAGCTAATAGTTTTCTGCACAATATAAAATTTGCCAAAGATATTGCATTTTTTGTCCATATCTTTTGGCTTGTAAGTGTAGTATTTTAAATTTGCAAATTGTATTTCAACCCGATTGTTTAGCCCCGCGCAAAATGACCGGGTTCGCCTTTACATATCTGGCCGTTTAGGATACGCTTCAAGCAAAAAGGAAAAGATCCCACATAACAACACCTCCGGCAAGAGACAGGTTGAAATGCAGGATCCCCAAATTCA
>JAUSPO010000124.1 GCA_030656575.1 Bacillota bacterium | reverse complement strand
GTCGGGGCCGAAGTAGGTGATGGTGCTGTTCGGGATGTCCGGATTTTTGCCCTGGAAATCGCCGCCGACGAGGATTGTGCCGCCGCCGGTGGTGCCGCTGGCGTCGATGAGCGCTTCGCCCGTGACAGCGACGCTGTTGCCGAGTACCTCGATGCGGCCGCCTTGGCCGTTGGCGTGGGTGGCTGTGGCGGTGCCGCCTTCGATGAGGGTGTCGCCGCTGGCGCGGAAGACGATGCGGCCGTGGTCGTCGACTTCGACGCGGTCGGCGTTGGCCTTGCCCTTGTGCTGCACCAGTGCGCCGAAGACGGAAATCTTGCCGGCGACGAGTTCGCCGAGGTTCACCGCCTTGTCATCGGGCGCGGAGACGACCACCTGGATGTCGGGGTGCGCGGCATCAACCAGCGAAACCTCGCGGCCGGCGGCGAGCAACACTTCGCCCTGCGCGGAGCGGATGATGCCGCTGTTCTCGATGTCGGGCGCGATCAGGTAAATGTTGTTCGCGGCATTCAGTGTGCCGGCGTTGTCGAGCTTGCCTGCCTGATTGCCGGCGACGAAGTTCATCCGTCCGGCGAGGAAGTCGGCGTTCGAGACGTTCAGCGTCGAGGCGATCAGGCCATTCACATCCACGCGGCTACGGGGGCCGAAGAGGATGCCGTTCGGGTTGATGAGCCAGACGCGGCCGTTGGAGGAAAGTTCGCCGAGGATGCGCGAGGCGTCGCCGCCGGTGACACGATTCAGTACCGACGACAGGCTGTGCTGCTGCTGGAAGCGCACACTTTCCGCCGCACCGATGAAAAAGGCGTTCCAGTCGATGATCGCGCCGGGGGTGTTGGCGATGGTGAGGTTGTTGCCGATTTGGTTGAAGCTTGCCGCGCCGACCGCTACCTGCGGGCCGGTGGGTAGCGGCCACGCAGGGCTCGCCAAGAAACATCCCGTTACGGCAACCGCTAACACACGGGGGCGCAAAGAGATGAGATGCCGACTCTGGACGAACCCCTTCG
>JAUSPO010000117.1 GCA_030656575.1 Bacillota bacterium | reverse complement strand
AAAAACTTTCCTTGGTATCTTTCATTGCTCATTATGTACCCCCCCAGACACAGTTCTGAGCAATATTTTACCAAACTGCTTTGATTTTGTCCAGCATTATTTCTTTAATTTCCATTTATTGTCTTCATGAATTCGCCGTGGCTTTTAGCTTTTTGTTAATGGCCCAACATTCTTCATTGTCGGGGGCGTTTTTACGCCACAATTGTATACTTTACCATCTTTAATATGCTCTGTCAATACATGTCCCAGTATTTTTTAAAATAATCCGGAACAACCAGTTTCCACAGTTACACCTATACCATGTTTAAATACGAAGACACATAAGCCTCCTAACCCTTATTAAGAATGCTGTCTCTAATTTTCATTTGTAAGTAAAGGTTTATTTGATTCTTTTTATGGGATTAACTTTAAGTTATTTTTGAGGCTCATTGCTCCCATATTAAGATTTATTATGGTTTCAGGAACTTCACCGGGATAGATAGTATCTGCCAAAGGCACTGTCGTATGCACCTCAATATATGTAGCAATGAAGGGGATTACGATCCGGATCTCAGTAAAGACATCCAGATATATCTTATGCCGGACCTGGTTTATGCCAGCACTTTCAAAAGAATCTATCAGATATGTGTTTACTCTTCCCACAGGAACTATCTTAATGGGAATCTCCGGCCCATAAGCCGCAAGAAGATAGCTGTTCAGAACCTCTCCTATGGGTATTTTTATTGGTTCCTTGCCGATATTTTTCAAGGCATTTTGCGTTGCCATTGTAGTCTGTGCCATTAAACGGTTTACTTCCATAGTATTAATCTGCGCCATAATTATTTTGCCCTGTTCATCCTGCTCTATCGATATAAGGTCCTGGTAAAAAATACCCCGGGCGACCTCTTCCATAATTGCCCTGTTAACTGCGTCTGTAGCCAACATATCTGCTTTTACCTCTGCGATTGAGATAATAGCAGGTCGCAGGCTTTCTTCCAAAATAATAAACCCCCGGTAGAACATGAACATCGTCAGGCAAAGGATAATGAAAGTAATGAGGCTGTAATTATGGAAACGGGTACGCATAAACCGTTTAATATCTCTTTTCCATAAATAGAACATAAAAAAACCTCCTTCTAATCTTTATGTGGAAGGAGGCTTTTTAAGAAACAATTATTAATTAGGGAAGCCATTTTATCAGAAAATAATTCTTTTTTCCCCGTCTTATAATTGTATATTTTTGATGCAACCGGTCATTTGGAAGTAAAATCCGTTCTATTTCTGTACTACATTCATCATTTATATAGATGGCCTTGTTCTTTATGTCTTCCCTGGCCTGTCTCTTGGATGTAGATACTCCTGCTGTTACGAGAAGATCTACTATTCCTATTTCATTTTCAGAGATCGTCGTGGAAGGGATGTCCTTAAAACCTTCTTCCACTTCGTCTTCATTCAAGTCCCTTACGTTACCGTAAAAAAACGCTTGTGATATTTTCTCAGCTTTTGCGAGCGCTTCTTTTCCGTGAACCAACTCAGTAACTTCACGGGCCAGAATACGGTGGGCTTCCCTTTTACCCGGATTTTTAACTGTTTCTTCTTCTAAATTAACAATTTCATCCCTGGATAAAAATGTAAAGTATTTTATAAAGCGAATAACATCTCTGTCATCCGTATTGATCCAGAACTGAAAAAACTCGTAAGGAGTGGTTTTCGTAGAATCGAGCCAGATCGTACCCGCTTCTGTTTTGCCGAATTTTGTCCCGTCATTTTTTGTGACGAGGGGAAATGTCAAGCCATAGCCCTTTTTATTAGAAACCCGGCGAATCAGCTCTATCCCTGCCGTAATATTTCCCCACTGGTCGCTTCCCCCCGCCTGCATTTCGCAATCGTAATCTTCATACAGCTTTAGGAAATCGTAAGACTGCAGAATCATGTAGCTGAACTCTGTATAAGAAATCCCTGTCGAGAGCCTTGATTTAACAGCATCTTTGGATAGCATATAGCCAATGGAAAAATGTTTGCCTATATCGCGAAGGAAGCTAATCACTTCCAGTTTGCCAAGCCAATGATAATTGTTAGCGATTCGTGCCGGGTTCGTTTTCGTATCAAAATCCAGGAATTGCTCCAACTGAAGCCTTATTTTTTCTGTCCATTCGTCAATAATTTCTTCAGGATTAAGGCCCCTTTCTGTTGACTTGCCGCTGGGGTCGCCGATCATCCCTGTGCCTCCGCCAGCTAAGGCGATAGGTAGATGACCGGCAAGCTGAAAACGTTTAAGGCACAAGATGGGTAGAAGGCTTCCAATATGCAAACTGTCAGCAGTGGGGTCAAAGCCAATATAGAGTGCAATAGGGCCTTTTTCTAGTCTTTCACTGAGTTCATCATAGTCAGTAGACTGGTAAATTAGGTCTCTAAACTCTAAATCCTGGAGAATATTCATTTGTACCCCCCTTTACTTTTTTTACCGAAATTGTTATCTGAAGCAAATTATATATCATAAATTTTTCCTAAGCAAGCAAAGAACTTTATTTTTAGTCAATTCTCTCTTGTGTTGTCTTGTGGTATAATATGTTCAGTGAGGTGGGGGCATATGCAAATAAGGCAAAACAACAATAAAGGAAAAAAATCTAAAAAAACAAAAAGTGTTAAAAAGAAATTATTTAAATTAATAAAAATTCTACTTCTTTTATTTTTAATCGCATTTATCATTGTAGGCGCAGGAGCACTGACTATCGTTTATTCTTATGTAAAGGATGCTCCGGACTTTGACGAGGGAATTCTCCCTCCATCAGTTACTTCGTATATTTTTGATAATGATGGAAACGAAATAACCAGGTTATATAATGAACAGAACCGGATTGAGATCCCCCTTGAGCAGATACCAAAACACGTGCAAAATGCGTTTATCGCCATCGAAGATGAAAGGTTTTATGAACATTTTGGGGTGGATCCCATTGCCATATTACGTTCATTCTTTATCAATATTCGCGAGCGAAGATGGGGCGTGCAGGGCGGGAGCACCATAACACAGCAGTTAATTAAAAATGCATTCCTTACACCGGAGAAGACGAACCGTAGAAAAGTTCAAGAAGCTTGGTTGGCATTTAATCTGGAAAGAAAGTATTCCAAAAGTGAAATCCTGGAAATGTATCTAAACCGAATCTACTTTGCCCATGGGGCATATGGCATAGAGGCAGCGGCGAATACGTATTTCAACAAAAGCGCTAACGAACTTACTGTTGCCGAAGGGGGCCTGTTAGCGGGAGTTCCACGCTCACCCAATTTTTACTCTCCTTATTTAAATTGGAATGAGTCAATGCAAAGGCAATCACTCGTACTTAACAAAATGCACGAAGTCGGCTTCATCAGTCACAGGGAACTGGTGGAGGCAAAAGAACAGGAAATCATCCTGACCGACCTGCAAACAAGGGAATATCCCCATCCCTATTTTGTCGATTATGTCTTACACAATGAACTGGTAAACATTCTGTTAACCATGCCCGAATTCAGCAGCCGTGAAGAGGCATACGAAGCTATTTATAACACAGGCTTAAAAATCTACACCACCCTTGACACAAAAGCACAGAAAGCCACAGAAAATGTACTGAGCGATGAAAGCCTCTATTCTCAGAACATCCGGGTGGATATGCGACGCTTAAAAACTCTCATGGCAGAAGGAAATTACAGTCGTTACCCTGAGGAAACCCTTTCCGAGACAGGGATCCTTCAACCCCAGGCAGCAGCAGTAGTTGCCAACCCGGTAACAGGAGAAGTAATGGCCCTTGTAGGGGGAAGGGATTACGGGAAAAATAACCAGGATCTGCGCTACCTGAGCCGCAGGCAGCCGGGATCTGCCATAAAGCCTCTCGTCACGTATGCACCTGCCATAGAAGAAAACATGCTCACACCCGGTTCGATTCTCGATGATTCCCCCTATATCCGAGGAACTTGGACACCGGAGAACTTTGACAGGCGCTTCCGAGGTCTGATTACTGTTCGCGAGGCATTGGTTTGGTCATGGAATGTGCCGGCTGTGAGAGCGTTTGAGCAATTGACGCCTAATATAGGAATGGAATATGCTAAAAGAATGGGGCTCTCCACACTTCACAGCGATGACTTTAACCTTGCAACTACCCTGGGTGGTTTAACCCATGGTGTAACAGCTTTTGATATGGCACAGGCCTACGCAGTCCTGGCCAACCAGGGTATAAGGATAGATTTTTTCACAGTAAAGAAAATTAAAGATCGTAACGATCAACTCATCTATGAGCACCGCAGTGAACCTGAGGCCGTGCTTTCGCCGCAAACAGCTTTTTTGATGACGGATATTCTTAAAGATGTAGTACGAAGAGGAACCGCCGGAAGGCTGAGAATAGGATATCCAGTGGCTGCAAAAACCGGAACAACTAACGAAAACCGGGACGCATATCTTGTATCTTATACGCCCGAAATTGTGGTCTCCTTCTGGATTGGTCATGATATTCCAAAGCTTGGGACTGTTGCCGGAGGGAGTGGGACTCCCGTAACCTACATGAACGCTCTACTCCCCAAAATAATAGAGGATCTTGAACCAATAGACTTTGTGAGGCCTTCAGGAATCAGCGGGCCCATCAGTATTTGCAATAAATCCGGCTTAAGGCCGGGGCCTTATTGTCCATCAGAATCAATCGTCAGCGAAATCTTCCCAACAGGTATGGTCCCTCAGCATAATTGCAATCTACATCTGGAAATGGAAATTTGCACAGTAAGTGGGCTTATACCAGGAAATTTCTGTCCTGATCATGAAATCGAAACAAGAACCTTTTTGAACAGACCTGATTTTGAGCTGACCGATGAACGCTGGAGGGGAACGGTTGGAAGAGGACCGGAAGATATGGGATTAATGCCACCAACAAATTATTGTGAGGAACATTCAAGGCCAGCATCAGAACCAATCGATTTCAATGTTCATCTGCTGATAGAACCACTCAGGACTCTTCTTGAATGGCAGCTTCACCCGGACCTTATTGAGTACAGGATTTACCGGATTAAAGAAGGAGAAGAGGAAGCATCACTTTTGCAAAAGCTTCCCGGTTCCATCGGACGATATTTCGATCATACTGTTGAACGTGGAGTCGTGTATATCTATTACCTGGTTGGTGTTAATTCTGAGGGAGTAAAATCTAAACCATTGGAGTGGGTAATCTTCATTCCTGAAGATATACAGCGCGAAGATCCCCCTAATGATGATAATGGAAACGACGTAACCGCCATACTGCCGGAGCAGCCGCAGCCAGGGGCAGATAACCGGGGCAGAGGGCCGAAAAAGCCTCCTCCGTAGACTGGAAAAGGCTAAAGCTGCTTGGCGGACGGAATTCACTCGCCGGTTTTTTTTAAATAAACAATAGTAACTCCGCTTCCTCCCTCACCTTGATCGCCCAATCGGTAGCTTTGCAGGTGGTTTCTGCCCTGAAGGTATTCTTGCAACCCACTGCGAAGCCTGCCTGTCCCTTTACCATGGATTAGATCTATTCTGTCAAGGCCTGCAAGTATGGCATCATCCAAATGTTTTTCAACTTTTATAATTGCTTCTTCAAGGTTAAGACCGCGCAGGTCCAGTTTATGACTGACTGAGCCGCTTTTTTCCCACATCAACGCCCGGCTCTTTGCAACTTCCTCTTTCTTTTTCAACTGCTTTTCTTTCAATTCATCTTTTTTATTATATACTTCAAGGTCATAAAGGCCTGTGTTAATCCTAAAAACGCCAGCCTGAACCTGGATTTCTTCATCTGAATTGATGCGAATAATCTCTCCGGGGCAGCGAAGACTTTTCACGTAAACAGCCTGTCCTTCTCGTATTTCATCCCGCTTCAGAGGTTTTCTTTGCATCTCTTCCCGTATTTCATGAGCACGTAACTCTTCCTTTAAAGTTTTCATTTCTTTTCTTGATTCTTCTCCCAGTGCAAGGGCTTCCCTGCCGCTTTTTTCCCGTTCAATACGGTGAAGCGCTTTTAATATCTCACCGGTTTTCTTCTCGATAGTTCTGACGATCTCACCAGCCTCATCCCGGGCCTTTTTCAGGATTTCTCTCCTTTTCTGCTTCAGGCTTTCCTTTTCCTCTTCAATTTCCCTCAGTAAAGTCGCCATTTCCATTTTTATTGCCTCGATTTTGCCACTATCCTGAGAAAGCTTGCGCCTCTCTTCCACAAGTCCGGAAACGACTTCTTCCAGGTCCAGGAACTCCTTACTTATATATGAACGGGCTTTGTCAATAATCTCTGACGACATACCCAGCATCCCCGCAACAGTGAGCGCGTTGCTTTGTCCCGGAACTCCTATAAGCAGACGGAATGTAGGGCTTAATGTAAGGGGATCGAACTCCATTGATGCATTCTCCATACCTTCATTTAGATGGGCAAATACTTTCAATTCATTAATATGTGTGGTTGCCACTGTTCTGGCTCCACGGGAATGAAGCTCATCGAGAATAGCCATGGCCAGGGCGGACCCTTCCGAGGGGTCGGTACCCGACCCAAGTTCATCAAGGAGTACTAATGAAGAAGAACCGGACTTTTGAAGTATTTCAATGATATTCATCATATGACCCGAAAAAGTGCTGAGTGACTGCTCTATATTTTGTTCATCGCCAATGTCGCACCAGACACCTTCAAAGATACCCAGATCTGTGCCGGCATCTGCCGGGATGTGAAGTCCACACTGTGCCATGAGAGCAAAAAGGCCTATTGTTTTTAGTGTGACTGTCTTGCCGCCGGTATTCGGACCGGTAATAACCAGAGTATTAAAATCGCCACCCAAGTGAACATCGACTGGAACTGCGCTTCTTACGGGCAGCAGGGGATGGCGTCCTTTGATTATTGAGAGATACCCTCTCTTATTAAAAAGAGGTTCCCTCGCTCTGTGAGAGATGCTGAGGTGTCCCCGCGCCAGAACAAAATCCAACATCCCGTAGGCCTCGTAGGCAGATATTACTGCTTCTGAATTTATACTTACAAGCTGAGTTAGTTTCTGCAGTATTTTCTCTATTTCATCCTCGATACTGCCTTTTATCCCCCGTAAACGATTGTTGAGTTCCAGCACAGGAAGGGGTTCAATGAAAAGAGTAACGCCGCTTGCGGACTGATCATGGACTACACCGGGAAACCTATTACGGTATTCCTGCTTGATAGGAAGAACATACCTATCATGTCTTACCGTAACAATATTCTCCTGGAGGTATTTTTGGTACTGGGGAGCCTTCAGGAAAGATTCGAGGGAACGTCTGATTTTCTCCTGGAGCCGTTTTTCTTCGGAACGTAAAGAAGATAGACGTGGAGAAGCATTGTCACGTATTTCGCCTTTGGAATCCAGGCATTTTTCCAACTGTGATGTGAGATCAGGAAATATCTTAAATTCCATGACAAATTTATGGAGACGGGGAAATCTTTCTTTCATCTCGTTTTCTCTGAAAAAATAAGTTTTTACCCTCTCCAGTGACCGTAAGAATATTTCTATTGCTTTTAGCTCAGTCTGGTTTAAAATACCTCCTCTTTCTGCCCGTTTGAGATAAGGCATAAGATCACCACATCCTTGAAAAGAGAGGTTTTTTTGCAAAATAATACCCGCTGCCTCTGAAGTCTCTCCCTGCAGGGCAATGACTTTTTCCAGATTGGTGGAAGGTTTCAGATCAGCAGCCATTTGGTCACCCGGAACTGTAAGAGTAAAATTCCGTAACTGCCCCCTAATTTTTTCAAACTCCAGAATACGTCCGGCTTTGTCCATTTAAACACCTCTTCTCGACAAAAAGATATTCCCAATAATAAAAAATCTCCAGGGTTTATCCTGCGCCTGGTTAATGCCAATACGCCCTGATACCCCTATAGAAGAGCTTTCTATTTCCACACCCTCAGTAATGAAAAGAGGATACTTCTGCAGAGAAAGTCCATTTTGTTCCTTACTGATACCCATCGCGTCACATAGTTTTCCCGGGCCACTCGTCAGGTTCGTTATCTTTTGGCCTAATCCACGCCTTTTTTCCATAAGATCCAGGCCTTCTAACGGTTCGAGAGCACGGATCAGGACAGCTTCCCCTACATCCTCTTGATTTGTAACAGCATTAAAACAATAATAACTTCCATAAATCAAATAAACATAGGCCCTCCCAGGAGGGCCAAACATTACTGCGTTTCTTTTCGTTTTTCCTTTTGCCGCATGACATGCGGGGTCACCCTGACTTAGATATGCCTCCGTTTCAACAATGATGCCGGAAGTGCGCCCCTGCGGGGAGTCATGGACAAGGACATCACCCAATAAAGAACGAGCTGCTTGTATTGTATCTTTTTCAAAAAACTCTTTCCCTAAGATCTTAGATCTCATTCTTACACTATTGTCCCCAAACGCCCCATAATAAAGTCCATAATCAAACCAAAAAACAGGGGCATGTAATGATGTGACAGGGCAACCAGGACAGATGCATCAACCATATTGTTCATGAAATCGGTCCCAACTAAAGAAAGAAGCGACACGATCAAAAAAATAATGAGAATTCCTTTGGCAGCGCCTAAGATGCCGCCTGATAAAGCATTTATAGGGCCAATGATAGGAATCCTGTTCAATATTTTGAGTCTTCCTGTAAAGATGCTCAGAATAAGTCCAATGAGCAAAAATAATATCATAAAAGATATAATATTAAGCATGATTTCCGTAAACCATATTGATACTTCACCGTTTTGGGAAATTGCAGGCATTACTTCATCCAGTTTTAGATATTTTATCAGGTATCCTTTTAAATCACTACTCCAAAAAACAGCGAAATAGATGGCAATAAAAAGGCTTACCATTTTAACAACCTGGCTGATAAGCCCATTTCTAAACCCATTATATAAATTTAATATTAAGATAAAGATTAGGATATAATCCAACCAGTTCATTTCTCAGCTTCACCTTTTTCTGTCTTTTTTATCTCTTCTATCTCTTTGCAAAGACAAAAGATCGCTTGCCAGGTTCAGCGAAGCTAAAACAGCTATTTTTTGCATGCTCATGCGGGGGTACTTTTCGCAAAGCTCGATCATCAATTTATCAATGTGTTCAGCGACTTCGTGCATGTGCCCGCTCGACGACGGACTGCTGATTACATATTCCTCACCCAGTATCTTTACTATAACTCTTTTTTTCCATTCATCCTTTGACATCTAAGAACCCTCCATTAGAGACTGCTGTAGATTTAAGGTCTCCAAAGCGTCGAAGGCCAGATCGATAAAATGGACACAACCGCTGCCGTTTCCTAAAAATCCAGCTATATCTTTCTTGGAAAAACCAATAAGATTTATTCCTTCAAGTTCTTTTATCAACGCTGCCGACTCCTTGCATACAGGATCAGGGGCGCGCCAAAGATGACCTTCGGCCCTTCTTACCCGCCTTGAATCTTTCTCCAACTCAAGCTCCAGGGCAACTCCGTGAAAAGAATCGTTAATATGCCCGTTCAGCAGGTAGGAATCTTCCTTTAGGTAAAGACTTTGGCTCTTCATACGGTTAAAAAGGCATCCATCCCGGATGTGATACCCAACGTGCTCGTACCATCCAGATGATACCCGATCCAGATTACTGTAATAGCGGCAGGAATTATGATAGATCTTGTTCCAGTATTCTTCATAAGCCTGAGCTGAGAGATAACCCCTCTCTTCCACGAGAAAAGTTTCAGCCTGGACGATACCACGTACCGTCTCAGCGAAAAATGAAGTTGCATAGGAGTCGTGTAGCGGAGCCAGACCTTCACGAAGAGCACCACCACACCCCAAATAGGCCACCATTCCATCCAACTGCGGCAGAACGACCGATTCATAACCTGCTTTTTCGGGAGTACGATATCTTTCCCAGACTGCACTTATTACAGCAAAGGTCTTGGGATCAACTATTAACCGCGCACAAACCTCCCTGTCCGTACCGCAATACGTTACCTCTGAGAGCAGATTTTTATCCTCCAGGCGTACTGAAGAATGCCAGTTACGTTGGAATAGGCAGTGCAATAAAGACCCTCCTTTTAACCATCTATAGCAATATTCGCCTGAAGCGACTCTGAATCCTTCTTTTACAGTTTTCTGAGTACTGCTTTATATTTTTGATGGAGAATTGTCTCCATAGCATCCTGAATCTTATCAATTTCTTCGTCTTTCAGGGTTCTTTCACTATGCCGAAAAGTAAGGGCAAAGGCTAAACTGAGGCTGCCTTCAGGTATTTGTTTGCCTTTGTAAACGTCAAACAATTTTATATCCTCGAGCAGTGGGCCACCGCATTCCCTGATATCCTGCATAATGTCCCCGGCACTCACTTCTTCTGAAACAGTAAATGCCACATCCCGGAAAACTGAGGGAAAGCGCGGCAGAGGCATAAAAGAAGGTAATAGGGACGCTGACCCAAAAAATACCCGGAGATCAAGCTCAGCGAGGTAAACATCCTGCCTGAATTGGAGTTTTTCCTGCAGCGCAGGGTGTATTGCCCCAAGAAAACCTGCTTCTTTACCATCTACGATCAGTTTAGCACCCCTGACAGGATGTAAAAGAGGCAGCTGCTCCGGAATCCAACGGTAATTGTCTATACCGAGGCTGTTAAGCAGTGTCTCCAGTATGCCTTTGAGATAATAGTAATCGATTGGGCTGGAAGGTTTTTGCCAGTCATTCTGCGGCGTGCTGCCGCTCAAGGCAAGACAGGCCATTACTTTTTCCAGAGGGAGTTTTTCATTTTCACCATCAGGCAAAAAAACCTTACCAATTTCAAAGAGCAGCTGATGTTCTGTCTGCCTGTTAAAATTATACTGCATTACCTGCAGGGCCCCGGGAATTAGAGTCGTACGCAGGACACTCTGTTCTTCGGATAGGGGGTTTTGCAATTTGATGGCACTGCGTCTCAAGTCTTCAGAGGGCAGATTTAGTTCATCTAAAAACCTTGGGCTCATGAAAGAAAGGGTAATAATTTCCTGGAGTCCACATGAAACCAGGATATCCTTGGCCCTATCCATAACCCTTCTTTCTTCTGAAGGCCTGCCCGCAGTAATAACACCTACCGGGAGAGTTACAGGTATATTGTCAAAGCCTTTAATCCTGGCTATTTCTTCGATAAGGTCGATTTCCTCCTTTATGTCACCCCGGAAAGAAGGGACTTCAATACTATAAACAGCTCCCTGGGACTTTTCCCTGCAACATGACGAGGAAGTGGCAATATCTGAAACGGGCTGCACTTTTAAATGCAACCTGTCCAGGATCCCTTCTATTTCACCTTCGCCCACACTGAAACCTAAGACTTCATCAACTTTCTTGGATCTCAAAGTAATACGCGGCACCAGATAAGGTTTTGGGTAATTATCAATCATACCACGGCAGATTTCTCCTCCGGCAGTCTGCTGTATAAGGTGTACTGCCCTGTTCTGGGCAAATACAGCGCCTTCAGGGTCTACGCCCTTTTCATAGCGCTGAGATGCCTCAGAAGGCAGGTTCATTCTCCGGGCAGTCATGCGAATGTTCATGGGGTTAAAACAGGCAGCCTCAAGGAGCAGGCGCGTCGTTTCCCCTGTTATCTCCGTATATTCTCCTCCCATCACCCCTGCCAATCCCACAGGTACCCTGTCATCAGCGATAACCAGTATCTCAGAGTCCAGGTTTCTCGACAAGCCGTCAAGAGTAACAATTTTTTCACCGGGTTGAGCACGGCGAACCCGTATTTTTCCTTTTTCCAGTTTATCATAGTCAAAAGCATGCATAGGAAAACCAGTTTCCCACATTACATAGTTTGTTACATCCACCAGGTTATAAATTGAACGAACGCCTGCCGAAAGAAGCCGAAGCTGCATATTCAAAGGCGATGGGGCTATCCGAAAACCTTCCATAACCCTGGCTGTATAACGGTAACAAAGGTCGGGCTCTAAGATTGAAACTTCCGTGAGTTCATGAATATCTCTGCCTTTCTCCTCAACCTCAAAACTAGGAAGTATTATCCTTCCACCAGTATGGGCGGCGACTTCGTAAGCCACTCCCAGCAACCCCAGGCAATCGGACCGGTTCGGAGTAAGTTCCAGCTCGAGCACAGGTTCATTGATAAAAAGTATATCCGTCAACCTTGTTCCAGGTTTACATACTTCATCAATAACTAAGATTCCATCCTCGTTCTGGACGAGATCCAGGCCCAATTCTCCGGCCGAGCAAAGCATCCCCGGGGAAAGAATCCCCTTGACCTCTGCAGCCTGTATTTCCTGTCCTCCTGGCAAAACCGCTCCTGGAAGAGCAAATGGAACTAGATCTCCCTTTTTAATATTCCAGGCACCGCAGACTATTTTAAGCAGCCTGCTCCCTGCATTTACTTCAACGATCTGAAGTTTTTCAGAACCGGGATGTAAAGACACGTTTTCAATTTTTGCTGCCACAATATTATCATCAAGGGGGGCAAAACGATTAACTGCCCCCACCTCAATCCCAGACATTGTCAGGCGTTCCGCAAGTTCTTCAGGAGAATAAGGAATCTCCACATACTCACGGAGCCAGTTGAAAGGAACTTTCATTTGAATACTACCCCCTCATTTTACTTAACGTTACGCAGCATGCGCAGGTCATTGATATAAAATAATCTGATATCATCTATTCCGTATTTAAGCATGGCAATACGTTCAACACCCATTCCAAAAGCATATCCCGTGACTTCTTCCGGATTATATCCGGATATTTCCAGAACCTTGGGATGGACCATGCCAGAACCGAGTATTTCCAACCAACCCGTTTCTCCACATATACGGCACCCTTTGCCGTCACAGATTATACAAGAGATATCAACTTCAGCACTTGGCTCCGTAAAAGGGAAAAAACTGGGGCGCAGTCTTATTTCCCTTTCTTTGCCAAACATCTCCTGTGCAAACAGCAGCAGGGTTCCTTTCAGATCGGCCAGGGAAATACCTTTATCAACAACCAGCCCTTCTACCTGGTGGAACATGGGAGAATGAGTGACATCATCATCCCTCCGGTATGCTTTACCGGGAGCGATGATACGAACGGGAAGTTCAGGAGCCTGGGCCTGCATTGTCCGTATCTGAACAGGAGAAGTGTGTGTGCGCAAAAGAATTTCCGGATTTATGTAAAAAGAATCCTGCATGTCCCGCGCCGGATGCTCTTTAGGCATGTTTAAAGCTTCAAAATTGTAATAATCCAATTCAACATCAGGACCTTCAGCAATTTTGAAGCCCATACAGGTAAATATTTCTTCAATCTCTTCCAAGACCATGGTTAAAGGGTGCTTCTTCCCAATCTCAAAGGGGCGACCGGGAAGAGTAACATCAAGACGCTCCTTTTCCCAGCGTTTTTCAGAGTGTACACTGTGCAGCTGGCTTTTCTTATGTTCAAGCATTTCCTCAGCCAGCTTTTTAAGTTCATTTACACGTTTGCCGAATATTGGCCTTTGATCCACGGGTACCTGATTCATACTGCGCATCAGTAAAGTAATTTCACCTTTTTTCCCCAGGTATTGAATCCGTATATTTTCCAACTGACTTAAGTCCCCTGTATTCTCAATGGCTTCTCGAAATTTTATCTGCAGCTTTTCAATATTTTCATGCATCCTGCGAGCCGACCTCCCTAATCTCTTAATAGACCTTTTTAAGCTAAAAAACTTCCGCCCTTTTATACGGGGCGAAAGCTTTCCGCGGTACCACCCAATCTTAAACTCCCAATGGAGTTCCCTCTTAACGTTAACGGTGAAATCCGAATCGGCCTACTTGTCTACATTTAACTTTCAGCCGGCAACTCAGGGGCGAACTTCAACCAGGCATACTCTGAAGGCTTTCAGCCAGGGCCTTCTTCTCTGTGGATTCTGCTTTGGTGTACTTTTCCCCTTCATAGCTTTTTCAAGATTAAATTTTAATGGGAGAGAAGTTTTTTATACAATAAGTAAGCAGCAACAGAACCGGTATTCTCAAATAACTTCCAAAAAAATTCAGCAGTCATTTTCATAGGACCCCTTTCATTCATTTCATTTTTAAGGGACCATGATAAATTATAGCATAACCGACTTTAAAAAACAATGTACGGAATAAAAAGAAAATTGCCTGTTATCTTTTTATTGCATCTGTCTGTCTTTCGTGCTCAAAAATAAAGACAGAAGCTGCTGCGGCAGCGTTAAGGGATGAAATGCTGCCTTTGAGAGGAATATAAGCCCGTAGATCGGCCTTCTCCAGCAAAGACTTTTGGATACCCTTATTTTCATTGCCTATGACAACAGCGCTTGGTATAGTAAAATCCACTTCATAGTAAGGGACACCACCTCTTGGATCAGCTGCTACGAGCTGGATCTGCTTTTGCCTAAGCGTCTCAATACATTTATCAGTTTCATTAATCTGCAACACGGGCAGATAAAAAATACCACCCATTGTGGCCCTCAGTACTTTTGGATTATAGAGATCAACAGTGCCGGGTAAAAGAAAAACACCGTCAACAGCTGCTGCAGCAGCAGATCGAATAATAGTACCGAGATTGCCCGGATCCTGAATCTCATCAAGTAATAGGTAGAAATTAGACTTGCCTGAGAAATGATTCACAGGCTCCCGAGGTAAAGCAACAATAGCTCCCACACCCTGGGGGTTTTCAGTCTGGGCAACTGCCTGGAAAATTTTTTGGGGCACTTCTGTTAAGTCTGCTTTTCCTGCCCTGGCAAGAAGCTCCCGATTAACAGAGCTGTTCTTGAATTCAGCAGTATAGAGAACAATTTCCAGCTCAATACCTGCAGTAAGAGCCTCGTTCAGGAGATGATAACCCTCCAGAATAAATTTCCCTTTTTGTTTTCTGTACTTTCGTGATGCCAGTAAATTGTATTCTTTTAGAACGGGATGCCTGGAATATAATTTTTTGTTCATTGGAAAGGTCTAGTCCTTTATAAATTTTTCTAACGCTTTATTGTCTCCGAGAATAATTAAAACATCACCTTTATTTATAATATCATCAGCCAGAGGTGAGATATTTATCTGCTTACCTGAGCGTATAGCGATAACGTTGATCCCATATTTTCCACGCAGCGACAAGTCTCCGAGGGTTTTCCCCTCCATCTTGGGGGGGGCAACAAGCTCAGTAACAGAATAATCAGGAGAGAAATCTATAAAATCCAGTACGTTAACATCCGTCAGGTGCCTGGCTATCCGCAGACCCATATCTTTCTCAGGAAAGACAACACGGTCTACACCAATTTTCTCGAGGACTTTTCCGTGGAGGTTTGTTCTTGCTTTGGCCAGGACATACTTTGCACCCATTTCTTTTACGAGCAGGGAAGTGAGGATGCTGGCCTGAAGATCAACACCTATGGCAACCACAACAACATCAAAATTTGTAATGCCGAGGGTCTTTAGCATGTGCTCGTTCGTGGTATCGGCCTGAACAGCATGGGTCACTAGATCAGACAGTTCCTGGATCTTATTTTCATCACTATCTACAATGAGAACGTCATGCCCCATTTCTGAAAGTGCAACTGCCAGGCTTGCCCCAAACGTCCCTGCACCAAATATAGCAAAAGATTTTCTTTTCATTTTTAGCTCCTTAAAGGCGTTTATCCGATTAGAATTCTTTCTTCAGGATACCTGAGTCCAGTTGGCCTGAATCGCCTGGTTAATGCGTAAAGCATGGTTAACGGCCCAACCCTTCCGGCAAACATGGTAATAATGATCAATACTTTTCCGGAACTGCTCAAATCGGGAGTAATCCCCGTACTGAGGCCTACCGTTCCAAATGCGGAAAAAACTTCGAAGACAAGACTGAGAAAAGATTTATCCTCTGTTATAGTCATAGCAAATATAATGAAAAATATCAAGCTTAATGACACAATAATAATTGTGATTGCTTTTAGAACAAGGGGAAGGGGAATCCTTTTTTCCCAAAAGACCACTTCATCGGAACCCATAATCAGTGCCCTCACACTGGCTGCCAGAAGGGCGAAAGTAGTGGTTTTTATCCCTCCCCCCGTAGAAGCAGGTGAAGCGCCAATGAACATTAGCAATAATAGAAAAAACAACGATGCAGATTGAAGCGCATCTGTTGCCAGTAGATTAAAACCTGCAGTCCGCGGAGTAGCAGCGGTAAAAAATGCCCTGAATAGCTTTTCACCATAACCCAACCCGCCCATTGTTAAGGGATTATTATATTCTAATAAAAAAATAATCAGTGTTCCCGACAACAGAAGAAAAGCTGTTAAAAGGAGCACTATTTTTGTATGCAGGGAATAACGTAATACCCTTTTTTTTTGATAAATATCCAGTAGGACTATAAAACCCACTCCACCAATAATGAACAAAGACATTATGGTTCCGCTCACAAGATAGTCACCTGCAAAGGCCGTAAGGCTCTGGAAATCACCAAAAAGATCAAAGCCGGCATTCCCGAAAGCCGAGATGGAATGAAAAAGAGAAAAATAAATACCACGGACCCAGCCCATCTGCGGAACAAAGCGAATACTAAGGAGGATACTTCCAAGAAAAATAATAAGCAGAGAGATTTTAATAATCGTAATAATTAAGTGGACTACGCCCTGAATGGAATCTGTATTTAAAGCCTCTTTGATAATCAACCTGTCTTTTAAAGTAATTCTTTTTCCCAGGACAATAAATATTAACGTAGCTGATGTCATAAATCCGAGTGCCCCCACCAGGATCAAAAACATAATAACCACCTGCCCGAAAACACTGTAATAAGTCCCTGTATCGACAACAATCAGGCCTGTAACACATACAGCTGAGGTGGCTGTAAACAAAGCATTGATTAATGTGTTCCCCCCGGCCGCCGTCGCTATAGGCAAGGATAACAGAAAGGTCCCCAGGATAATTACCAGGGCAAATCCCCCTACAAGAAAACGTGCCGGAGACAAACCTGCAAATTTAATGAAACTCATAAATAACTGCATCTCCTTAGGAAATAAAGCAATAAAAGAAAAAAGACCTATTGCCAGGTCTTCCTCCTTATTAGATTTTTTCCTGAGCAACTTTTACAAGTTTACTGAAAGCTCCTGGATCATTAATAGCCAAGTCTGACAGTATCTTGCGGTTAACCTCAACTCCTGCTTTTTTTAACCCGTTCATAAACTTGCTGTATGAAAGACCATTAATCCGTGCGGCAGCATTGATACGAGTTATCCACAGTTTACGAAAATCTCTTTTCAGAGCTTTCCGATCCCTGTACGCATAAGTCAGGGACTTCATCACCTGCTGATTAGCAACCCTGAAAAGTTTGCTCTTAGAACCGAAGTAACCTTTTGCCAGTTTAAGGACCTTTTTTCTCCTTCTCCTGGAAGCTACGCTATTTTTTACTCTAGGCATCTTAAAAACCTCCTAACCTCGTATATAAATATATTTAGAAATTTAGTACGGCAGCATATCCCTTACTCTTTTCAGGTCGCTGTCATGAACGGTAGTTCCGCTCCTTAATCTGCGTTTTCTTTTAGGAGATTTTTTCCCCAGGATATGACTATGAAAGGCACGGTGTCTTTTGATTTTCCCACTTTTGGTCTTCTTAAAACGTTTCGCTGCCCCTCTATGCGTTTTCATTTTTGGCATTTCAATTCCTCCTTTATTACCAGATCTTCTATTGCGGACTACTTGGGGGACAGAAACATGACCATATTTCTTCCCTCAATTCGGGGCTCTCTTTCAACAACGCTGATATTATCAAGTTCCTTAGCAAGTTGTATAAGCAGCTTTCTCCCCAGTTCAGGGTGAGTAATTTCCCTGCCACGAAAAACAACAGTTGCTTTCACCTTGTCTCCTTCTTCGAGAAAGCGTATGCCGTTGCGGGCTTTAACCATAAAATCATGAGTTTCAATATTAGGACGCATTTTAATTTCTTTAACTGTAACAGAGTGTTGTTTCTTGCGCGCTTCTTTGTCTCTTTTTCTTTGTTCATACTTATGTTTTCCGATGTCCATAATCCGACACACAGGTGGCTTAGCCTGTGGGGCGATATTCACCAGATCCAGGTTTTTTTCCTGAGCAAGCCTCAAAGCTTCATCCAGCACCATAATACCTAACTGTTCACCTTCTGTGCCGACTACTCTGACTTCCCTGGCCTTAATCTTGTGATTGATTAGTAACTCTTTATTAATCTTAAATCCACCTCCGGTTAATTGTAATGAAATAAAAAATAAGCAGGTATAGTCCCCACCTGCTTATATCTACCACAATAGCTTTTTAGTCACAAGCAACCCTGTTAACAGCACAGTGCGTTTCAAGGTGAGAAGCGGGGGCTTCTACTTTTTATACGATATTTAATATACCATAAAGAAAAATCTTCGTCAAATTATTTTTCAATTTCTTTAAATATTCTTCTTGCCTGCCAGGTTTACTTTCGAAACTTTATTTCCTCTTTTAACTTCTCCAGGAATGAATTAATATCTTCAGCGCCCAAATCACCCTGCTCCCGGTGGCGTACAGCTACAGAACGTCCCTCTACTTCTTTATCGCCGATCACCAGCATATAGGGAATCTTCTGTACCTGCGCTTCCCGTATTTTATAACCTACCTTTTCGCTTCGGTCGTCAATCTCCACCCTTATATCCTCATTCCAAAGGAAGTTTTTTACCTCAAAAGCATAATCATGCTGCCGTTCAGTAATAGGAATTACTACGGCCTGTACTGGAGCAAGCCAGAGAGGAAATGCTCCACCGTAATGCTCAATAAGGAGCGCAAAGAAACGCTCCATGGCACCGTAGACTACCCTGTGAATCATGGCAGGACGATGTTTTTGTCCGTCCGCACCTATATAGTTCAAATCAAACTTCTCCGGCATCTGGAAATCTAGCTGGATCGTCCCACACTGCCAGGTGCGTCCAAGGGAATCCTGCAGATGAAAATCGATCTTGGGACCATAAAAAGCGCCGTCCCCTTCATTTATCTTGTAGGTAATCTCTTTTTTATCGAGAACAGATTGCAGGGCAGTAGTTGCTCTTTCCCAGATCTGATCAGAACCCATTGATTTTTCCGGTTTGGTGCTGAGTTCAACATGATACTCAAAACCGAAGACTTGATAAAATTTATCCACTAAATCTATCACCCGGGCCGCTTCATCTTCAATCTGTTCAGGAAGCATAAAGATATGCGCATCATCCTGTGTAAAGCTCCGCACTCTCATCAATCCGTGCAGAGTACCGGATTTTTCGTGGCGATGCACAAGTCCCATTTCCGCTACTCTCAAAGGAAAGTCTCGATAGCTGTGCATCCCCGATTTATAAATAAGCATGGAACCGGGACAGTTCATAGGCTTAATAGCGTAATCCTGGTCATCTATTTTTGTGAAATACATGTTTTCCTGATAATGATCCCAGTGGCCTGATTGTTCCCAAAGCTGCCTGTTTAAGATGATCGGCGTTTCTATTTCCAGGTAACCGGCTCTCCGGTGTTCATCGCGCCAGAATTTTTCCAGTTCACGCCGGATGACGATTCCTCTGGGATGATAAAAAGGAAACCCCGGGCCTTCTTCGTGAAAGCTGAAAAGATCCAGTTCTTTTCCAAGCTTGCGGTGGTCCCTTTTGCGCGCCTCCTCAAGCAAGGCCAGATATTCATCAAGCAATTTTTGTTTAGGAAAAGCAGTACCGTAAATTCTCTGAAGCATGGGGTTTTTTTCGCTGCCGCGCCAGTAAGCCCCTGCAAGGTTTAACAACTTTAAAGACTTCAGCTTGCCAGTAGACGGAAGATGGGGACCTGAACACAAATCAAGAAACTCACCCTGCCTGTAGCAGGTAATCTTTACATCTTCCGGCAGGTCTGAGATAAGTTCTATTTTGTAGTTTTCTCCTTTTTCTTTAAATATCTCCACAGCTCTGTCGCGGCTTACTTCTATTCGTTCTAAAGGCTGATCTTCCTTGATAATCTTTTGTATCTGTTTCTCTATTTTTTCCAGGTCTTCTGTACTCAAAGTAGTATCCAGGTCAAAGTCGTAATAAAAGCCGCTGCTGATGGCTGGTCCTATACCCAACTTGACGTTCCCATAGAGCTCTTTAACAGCCTGGGCCATCACATGGCTGGCCGTATGTCTGTATACCGCTGCCCCTTCCGGGTCATCAAAAGTCAACACCTCTACTGTAACTTCCTCCTGCAGTGGGGTGTTGAGATCAACGATCTTATCATTAATCCTGGCCGCAACGGCCTCCTTTTGCATTCTTCTGCTGACCTTTCCCAGCATTTCAAATACAGTAGTGCCGGATGTTACATCTGCTGAGCCCAAATCTTTAACCTGAATTGTAAGCTTTTCGTCTGGCCGAGCATGGCTTTCCTCCATTGATTCCTCTTACCCCCTTACAGGACTTTCTTATAATATGTAAAATCTGGGTAGTTTCTACTTACCAAATTCTTATTAAATCATAATTCTTCTCACCCGGCATGTCAAGCCGGACCAAGTGGAAATAAAAAAACACCTGCTTAGCAGCAGGTTTGTTATCAAATGTGGTGGGTCCTGTGCGGATTGAACGCACGACCTCTTCCGTGTCAAGGAAGCGCTCTCCCACTGAGCTAAGGACCCTCTTATTCGTAATGATACTATCTTAACAAATAGTTTTAAAAAAAGCAAGAGAAAAAGAAATCCATTTATCTCTCTTTAATAGTTGGACGAAACATATCCAGTGCTCCCAATAAAATATGAGCCAGTCCGAAGCCGGAAACTCCTGCCCGGAATCTTTCATCAACATCGGACATGGAGTTCCCCAAAAGCATTACCAAAGCCCCAAGACCGATTACTGTCCAGCTTGTAACGGCAGGACTACTTTTTTTCTTTTGAAAATATTTTGTCAAATACAAATGGCACACCTCCTTCATTTTTACTATCTTTCCCTTAAGATGGTGCGCCATTACTTGGTAAATTACGGGAAACTTATTTTTAAATGGTTCCTTTCTGAGCGGCTCTCTTCTTCTGCTTATGGGTTATGAATTGGACTGGCTCAAGATTATCAACCTAGACCTTTTTGCGACGGAAGTTGTCAGGGGTATTGCAGGAAGCATCGGCCTTATTGTCTCCATTCCCATAACCGCAGCAGCTGCAGGATTCATGATGAGCAGGAAAAGGTAATTCTGCCTTAGCCATCTACTTGTTTTTAAATAAGACAGGCAGCTTTAATATTTCTGCATCTACAAATGAGCAAGGATAATACGTACTAGATTGGCAATAAAATCCCCAACAACAGGTAAATTCAAGACAACTAATCTTTGCATGAAAAAAATAATAAGTGCTCCAAAAATAGTCGCCCCCAAAGTTATTCCCATTCCCCGGGAAACACCACTCCAGAAATTTATCATTAGGTAACGACGAGTATTTAGACTGAGCATATTTTCAACAAGATTAAATTTTGCTATTTGTTCGGAGAGGCTCAAAAGCTTTTCTCTTAGAAAACGCTGCATAATATACTCTTCACCATCTTAATCTATATATTCTCCTAAGAAATCTCCTAATACTATTATAAAAGTACAACTGGTTATTTTGGCTGAATAAAAAGCGGATACCCTTTAGCATTACATCTAGATCCTTACAATGATGCTTCTTTCCAGGATTTTTTTGTTTCCTGTTAATGTTGCCCAAAGAGCAAAGGCTTATGTAACCCGAATCAATCATTATCACCAATGGTACATAAAAATGACCACTTATGTGGTCACTCAAAAAGCCGTAAAACTCCTTTTTATGGTGCCGGAGACCGGACTTGAACCGGTACGACCATTTATGATCGAGGGATTTTAAGTCCCTTGCGTCTGCCTATTCCGCCACTCCGGCAGAAAATGGAGGCGACACCCGGATTTGAACCGGGGATAAAGGATTTGCAGTCCTCTGCCTTGCCACTTGGCTATGTCGCCAAATAAAATGGAGCGAAAGACGGGAATTGAACCCGCGACCCTCGCCTTGGCAAGGCGATGCTCTACCGCTGAGCTACTTTCGCATAAATGGTGCCGAGACCCAGAATTGAACTGGGGACACGAGGATTTTCAGTCCTCTGCTCTACCGACTGAGCTATCTCGGCATTTTTGGCGGAGCCGACGGGACTCGAACCCGCGATCTCCGGCTTGACAGGCCGGCATGTTAACCGACTACACCACGGCTCCACCGTGATTATTAGTATACACAAAAATAACAGGAAAGTCAACTGTCTTTGATGTTTTCTGCTGTTGCATAATAAATAAGGCTTTGAAGTTCCATGCTTAAATCGGCATTGTGAACATAAACACCTTTTTTTACATACAGTTTTGTAGGAACAAAATTAAAAATTACATTTATTCCGCTCTCAAGAATATTTTCAACAGCCGCCTGAGCCTGTTCTGCCGGGACAGCCAAAACAGCCACTTTAACATTATAGCGTTCAACTATTTCATTAATACGGGCGATATTCATAACCTCAACTCCGAGAATATTTTCTCCTATAACTGAGGGATCTACATCAAAGCCAGCTACCACATTAACATAAGGGTTCTTTGTGACATTATAGCGTATTAGTGCAATCCCCAGGTGCCCTGCCCCAACAACGACTATGTTGGTTTGTTCACCAAGGCCGATAATTTCAATTATTTTATCTCTGAGAAAAGACGTATTATAGCCTGTTCCCCTGGTACCGAAGGCGCCAAAAAAGGCCAAGTCCTTCCTGATTTGCTCGGCGGTAAAGCCGATTTCCTCGCTTAAATCTTTGGATGAAATAACTTCCACTTCATTTCTGATCAGGTTATCTAATATTCGTAAATAAACGGGAAGACGCCTGATAACAGATTTCGGCGCATTTTTATTAACCATCTCGTTTTATTCTCCTCCTTTGCCGCTACCTCTCAGTACTTTTTCTTCAATGAAATCTAAAATATTATTAAGTTCATCGATACTGAAAATAGATATGTTTTTGGGACGGCTTGTCAGTAATAGACTCTTTTCATGAACATCATGACAGATAATGGCCATTAAAAGGTCGGCGTTTGTTTTTACCTCTCCTTTTTCAGCTGACCAGATCTCGATTTTTGGATATTCCCAACCTTTGTAACCTTCTAGAATGACACAATCCACACTACCGAGAAGAGGAATAATATCCTCAGGAGGCGTATCCTCATCTACCCTTCGGAAGATGGTAAGCCTCGACGCTGAAGAGAGAACTACAGCACTGCTTCCCTCTTCGAAAAAGACAGAAGTATCACTCCCCTCTCTGTCAACATTTCCATGGTCCTGGGGGTCATGTTTAATTACAGCAACTTTATAATCCCTGGAACGGAGCCCTCTGACAATATCCCTAATGATGGTTGTTTTCCCCGTTTTAGTGTGTCCGATTACAGAAAAAATTGGCATCATATCATAAAGCCTCCTGAATGGTAGTTAATTCTAACATAGAATAGACGGAAAATACAGAAAAAATCATTGAACCCGTTTTAGTAAGCTGAAACAACGGGGTATCAGGTGGAGAGGTAGGGTCATATACCCATAAGAATTCAATGCAAACTTTCTATAACCAGCAAAGATGGAGGCTCATTAACCTGGTTGATTATACTATATGAAAGCACTGTATAATGTTTTTGATTTAATTTTTGACAAAACTCCAGAACGGCATCCTGTTCTTCCCTGCCCCCATTATGGCCAGTATAGAGCACGATTGTGATAATACCTCCCCTGCAGAGTATCTGCAGGCTTGCTTCAAGGGCGCCCACGGTACTGTCCGGTCGGGTCACAATAAGATGATTCCCCCGAGGCAGGTAACCCAGATTGAACATCACAGCTGCAACAGGTTCATGTACAAAATAATGCATCTGTTCATGGCCATGCTGGATTAAGTTAACACGTTCAAGGATGTTTTCCGCTTCCAGGCGCCTGCGTGTGTGTTCAATGGCTTCCTGCTGAATATCAAAAGAAAATACCCTTCCCTGATTACCGACCAGTCGTGCGAGAAAAAGAGTATCATGCCCGTTACCGGCTGTTGCATCTATGACCTGAGCTCCTTCTGATACACGGCTGGCAATAAATGTTCTTGCCATAGTTAACGGTCTTTGAATCACAGCAGTCATAACTTCCTCCAATTAAAAAACAGGCCGCCTATTTCCCTTATCACTATTCCTTCCAGAGGAATCTTTCTCGCTGATGTAGAGCTGTCCCTGAGAGTCAAGATTAGCATAGATTATTTCTTTTACATCCAGTTCATTGACCTTTAGTTCTTCCTCCAGCCATGAACGGGTAAGGCCCAGGTAATCCAGATTTTTTTGAAGCACAGCACCATCCAGGATTAATGGAACAGGAATATCCTCAGCAAGCGGGGAGATATTTAAATCCTCGGGATTAACAGGCCTTTTTGTATTCTTTACCATGACACTTAAATCTCCGGATGTTTCCAAAATAGCATATTCCACATCAGAGATATTAAAAATACTTTTTTGGCGAAGCTGCCCTATTAAATCATTAATATTATAACGCTGCTTGCGCATTTCTTTTTCGTTAACTTTTCCCTTGAAGATTAGAACACTTGGGTATCCATCAGTGATTCTTCTAAAAAAAGTAAAGCGCAGACAAAGCCAGGATAATAGAATTTCTGCGCCAGCTAAGACAAACAGAGGAAGCAATCCCATATACAGGGGTATAGTTAGATCCTCCATAGGGAATACGGCAACTTCTGCAATCATAATTGCCACAACCAGGTCAAAAACTGAAAGCTGTCCTATTTCCCTCTTGCCCATTAATCGCATTACTATTAATATAATAACGTAAATTAAAATTGTCCTAAAAAAAACAGTAAACAATAATTATCACCCTTTATAGTTTGCCCTCACATGACAAAAATACAAGGATGGTTGTTTAGGGGAACATCTCAGTTGATACCTGTCAATATATTTCTTTATGTATAGAGATAATCTGAACGCGGCCGTCGCCTTCAATAAAGTTAACTACCTTGCCCATCAGACTTTCAAGGTGTCTCGTTTCGTTACTAACAACAGAAAAGCCGATTTCAGATCTTCTTAAAAGATCCAAATAGCCTACCTCTGCGATAGAAATGTTAAACCGGCTCTTCAACCTTTCAATCAGGCTTCTAATCACATGTCTCTTATCTTTAAGTGAATTGCATTCTGACAATAGTAATTCCAGCCTACAAATACCTACAAACATTTTTTTGTCTCAAGCCTGTTAGCAATAACCTCAAGCTTGACTCCCTCCTGCAATTTCGGTGCTAATCAGAACCAACCAGACTGGCAAGCCCCAATTTCATTCCATCGCTTGCGGCCAGAACCTTGATACCCAGCTCAGATTGGAGTTTCTGGGCTAAAAGAAAGGGCTTTTGCTGCAGCATGGTCATCCCAAAGTGAGTGAGTATAGCAACCTTTGGATTTATACCTTCAATAATCTCCGCTGCCTGATTAAAATTTAAGTGATAAATTTTCTTATCAACATGATCTTGAAATACTACTACGTTAAGAATCAAAATATCTGATCCCTTATAATTATCAATTAATGAGGGGAAAAAAGCTGTATCGGAAATTATAGATAAATTCCCATAAGGCAAAAAAAACCTCAGGCCATATGTTTCCACCGGGTGTTGATGCCTTACAGGGGTTGCAAGGGAGTAAGAAGGTCGTTTAATAATGCCGCCTTCTTCCAAAAAGCCTGTCTTTTCTAAAAACGATTGTACATATATTTGAATCACTGGATCTGCTGACTCAAAAGCATCTCTTGGAGCATAGACAAACCCTTTTTTGTTTCTCCCTCCAACGGTCATGGCTTCAATAAGAATATTCACATCATTAGAATGATCAAGGTGCCGATGGGTTAAGATAATCCCACTCAATTTTGGGGGATCAAGCTTGGGACGGGATGACAGGCACTTCAGAAGTGATCCTGGCCCCGGATCAATTAAAATATCTTCACCACCGAGGGAGAGCCAAAGCCCTCCTGAAGACCTCAGTTGGGTTGATACTACAAAACGAGCACCTGCAGTGCCTAAAAATTTTAAAAAGTCTTCTTTATATTCGTTTGAAATATCTGCTATCACTTTCACCGCCATTTTCCTGTTTTTAATATAACACAAAGAGCTGAAAAAAGAAAAGGACACTACATTTTCTTATAAATGTACCTTTCCTCTTCTACTCTTATTATGAGGTCGATTTGAGCTATCTTTTTTATTTAAAGAAGTATAATTCTTCAATATTCGGGTTAAAATATTTGGCGAAAGGAGGGAAAATTATGATGACCACATTTCACATTATCCACCTTATAGTAGGAATATGGTTAGCACTAGTTAACTTTACTCCTGTTATGTCTCCTACTACTTTGGCCTGGAATAACGTAATTTTAGGTATCGTCGTCGCTGTTTACAACGCTTACTATCTTTTTGCCAGAAAAAATGTTGATGTTCATCAATCCTAAAAAAACAGCAATATCATAGTCTTTTTCTGTTAAGAAGTAAGGTGGCACTGCCACCTTATCTTTTGGTATAAATTATTTTCTATAGTTCCCCCACAAGAGAACGGACCCATTCTTCTAAATTATTAATTTCCTTTTCCCCGATAAACGCCCGGGTTTCCCTTTGGTTTGTTTTACATCGAAAAACCATATTGTTGTTAATATTCCAGGCCAGATAGCGTGATTCATTTTTTTCAGTAAAGCGAAAGATTAGAACAACGTGATTATTTCTTGTTCTTATCTTCTTATAGCCAATGTATTTCTTAAAAATAATTTCCAGGCCCATTTCATCTTTGATTATCCGGGGAAGATCTTTTATATAGTAAAGGTATGTATTTTGAAAAGAATCGCTTTCCATATTAACAACCGTTTTTATATCAAATAGGCTAGTCCATGTATTATGTTCAAAGACAGCACCGCAAGTGCATTTAAAGGATGCTGTAAAAAATTGTTTCCTGCATTTAGGGCATCTACTCATCTCTTCTCCAACATCCTCTCTCGAACAAATAATACTATCGGGAGCACCCTTAGACAACTTTTTCCTTCAACAATAATTTTCCTTCACGCGAAAAGCATACTTCAGATGGCCCGCTAATAAAATCTATTCGGGGTGAAGCAGCAGCTTCATCCTTTATTTTTTCAGAAACCCAAAATTTGTGTAAGTTCAAGGTGTCTTCTATAAACACCAGGCGGAGTTTTTCACTGTCATAACCACAGATTACTTTTTCCACAACAGCTTTTTCATCTTCCATGATCATAGGAATTTTTGCCCCGTTTGTCCAACCAGCTGTCAATGCATTTTTATATGTCTCATCCAGGTTAATTTTTTCGTAAAGAGACCTGGTGATAAAATCGGCCATTCCAACGCCAATAGCATTACCGTGACTCTCCGGGGAAAGCTGGAAAACTGCAATACGTTTGATGTTTTTGTCAATTTCTCCTCCCACACGCCGCCACTGCCCCACAACATTTGTATCCATATCTGAACCGGAAATATTTTTCCCCATCATTCTAACAAGGAGGACATCGATATGGTCAAAAGGAATAACAGGTAAAATCTTTATGGCTTCCTGAAGAATAGGCGGTTCTTCGAACTCTATCCGTTCTGCCGGTATGGCATAAAATTTATAAGGCTTATTAAGAGCGTTTCCAACAATGGCAACCCCGAATAGAACTGGCGCTTTTTTCAAAATAACTGCGGCAGCTTCGGGAACGTTTTTCTCGAGATTGTGACGATGCATGCTTTCGGCACCTTTATGATTTCCCAGACCTACCGCCAAAATCTTCATAAGTCCACTCTGCACCGGGCCTGACATGGTTGTATGAGGTTTAACCCTGTTTAGCACAACAATAGCATCGGAGTTATAGGCTTCCTTATCACAATAAACGGGGCTGCCTGAAGACGTTTCCCCGATCTTTATCACTTCCATGGAGGACACAATTGGCACCCCTATTTGTTGTTCTGTAATCCCATAGCCCTCTAAAACCTCAAGCTGCCCCCGGGCACTGGCATTTCCATGGCTTCCCATGGCAGGGACAATAAAGGGCTTAGCCCCGTAACCCAGGAGCCATTCTGCCAGGCTGCTGACAATTTCCGCTAATGAAGCGATCCCTCTGCTTCCCACAGTAATTGCTATTTTCTGACCTGGGCGGATGAGTCCTCCAATTTTTTTATCCTTGAGTTCATGCCGGAGTGCATCTTTTACAGAAAATATTTTTTCGTTATTTATAATTTGCTTAACCTGATACAATCTTAATTTTTCCATCAGATTCCTCCAGAGATATCCCTTAACGGTGTTTGAAGTCAGCCTCCTTTTTTTCGATAAAAGAGCAAACGCCTTCCCTGGCATCATCTGTCTTAAAGGCTCTCTCCAATAGATCTCTCTCTATCCTGCACCCCTCTTCCAGGGATGTCTTCATGCCCCGGTCAACCGCTTCTTTAACCAATCTCAGTGCCATTCCCGATCTGGATGCAAGCTGAAGGGCAAGTTTCCTGCCTGCATCAAGAACTTCATTATGAGGAACAACCCTGTTTACCAGACCAATCCGTAAAGACTCAACAGCAGTCAGAGGCTCACCAAAAAAGAGCATTTCCTTGGCAAGAGAAGCCCCTATCAGGCGCGGCAATCTCTGGGTACCACCTGCCCCGGGGAAAAGCCCAAGTTTTATTTCCGGGACTCCCAGCAATGCGTTTTCTGATGCTATCCGGATATCAAAAGTCAAGGCAAGTTCTAACCCACCCCCCAGTGCATACCCATTAATAGCTGCTATTGTAGGTATGGGTAAGTTCTCAAGATAATTAAAAGTTTCATGCAGCCTTTTTGAATACGGTAATGATGAAGCGGAAAGCCTGATTATCTCTGCAAGCTCATTTATATCAGCACCTGCCATAAATGCTTTGTCCCCCGCTCCGGTAAGAACCATTGCCCGGCAGTTATTGTCAGCATTAATCTCACAGAGACATTCAAAAAGATCCTCTGTAACTTTAAAACTTAAGACGTTCATGGGAGGGTTATCAATGACAACAATAGCAATATTACTCTCCTTAGTCCAACAAACCAATCTCTCTCGCATCTTCTCCATTCTCCCCTTATCAATGTTCTGACAATATATTCGACAAATTCTTTTTGTTACCTTTTTATAAGAAAAAGAAACCTTGAAAGTCCTTTAAAATTGATTAAACACATTAAAAATCGATTTAACCTTGATTTTTCACTTTTGTTATGCTAAAATTAGAATCCAGGAAAGCATGTCGGGGTGGCGGAACAGGCAGACGCGCACGGTTGAGGGCCGTGTGGATAACACCATGTGGGTTCAAGTCCCATCCCCGACACCATTGCTATCCACACAAGTGAAACAGAGATAAATTTTGACTTCATCTTGTGAAACAATAATCTTTTCAACGTATTCATTGCAAAGTTTTTTGCAAGCTTCGGGATTACTGGCTTGCAGGTTTTCCAGGCCCCTTGCCATGAATTCCCGGACCGTGTCAGTATCAATTGTTTTTCTATTTAGCTGCATTTGTAGCTGATCCAGTTGCAATTGCAGTTTTTCTTTTTCTTCCTGCAGCTCTTTTAATCTGTCTTTGATTATAATAAATTCACTTGCTCCTTCTTCGATAGCTTTAAGAAGGTTTTTAGTTTTATTCTGCACTTGAGTTAATTGTGATTTTATAACTTTTTCATCTTCGAATGATTGAGTGAACCTTTCTTTAATTTGTTCATTAAGTCTTTTGGTTAATACCTCAGCATTGTTTGGATGAAAAATGTTCTTAATTAATGAATTGGTAATAAGATTTTCAAACGTTTCTTTTGGTACAGGTTTTGTGCTGCATCCCCCACCCTTGTGATAATTTTTACAAGTATAATACCGGTATTTTTTACCCTCACCGTTTCGACGGCTGTTGCCATATACTTTGTTTCCGCAACAACTACAAGTAATCAACCCGGTTAAAATAAATTGTTCGTCAGCTTTTAGTTCATTCCGTGGCCGCTGTTTACGTTTCTTCATTACTTCTTGTGCTTTTTTAAATGTTTCTGTGGTTATGATCGCCGGGATAGCCCCCGGAATTCTTATTATTTTCTCTTCCGAGTTAGTAATTCTGTTGTTTCTAATATCATTGTCGTTATCCTTTGATCGTGGTATCTTGTTGAAAACATACACTCCCGCATATCGTTCATTGTTTAAAATCGCATGTAAGCCAGTATTTTTAAACGGTTTACCAGACTTAGTTTTATAGCCTTTTTCATGCAATTTTTCAATTATCTCTTGATAAGTTGCTGCGTTTACATACATATTAAATATTGTTCTGACTGCACCAGATTCCCATTCGTTAATTACATATTTACGTTCTACTATATCATATCCTAGTGGTGACCTACCCCCATTAAAAAGTCCTTTATAAGCATCTTCAAGTAAACCTTTCAGCGATTCATCTTTCAAATTTAAAGAATAGAATTCAGCCATGGCTTCTAAAAGACTTTCCATGACGATAGAGATGGGGCCTTCGCCAATGTATTCAGTAATCGAAATAACTTTTACATTGCAATTTTTTAGATTCTTCTTGTGTATAACACTATCATATTTGTTACGTGCAAACCGGTCTAGTTTATGAACAAGTATTAGATCGAAATGCTTGTTCATAGCATCATTTATCATTTGCTTAAATTGAGATCTGTTCTTGTCACTTCGTCCAGATTGCGCAACATCTACATATTCTTTAATAATAAATATATTGTTTTGATCAGCATATTTCCGAATGGCTCTCATTTGTGCTTGAATAGATTCTTCGCGTTGCATATTAGTCGAATATCTGCCATATGCTACTGCTTTTTGCATAAACTCACCCCCTTTCAATAAGATATATTATTATTCATCATTAACTGGAACAATTCCTTTCGTTTGAAGCAAAGACAAAAGTATTTCAGCGGCCACATCGTAATTTATATTCTGATCATTTATGTCATTTATGCTATTGTATAGAATTGATATCTGTTGTAACTTATTTTTTTTAGGCATTGGTGCAGTTCCCACTTCGTCACGTAAAAACAATATGAGTGCTATTAAAATAGCAATAATTATTCTTGCTGCTCTTTGCATTATCGATCACCTCCTTTAATATTTCCCATATGTTAAAGATAATCTTGAAGCTCATCAACAATTTTGTTAAATTCTATCAATTTATCATTCAATATCTTTAAACCATCTAGCGCAGTATTTAATTCTGCAACCGCTGGTTGTTCAGGCTGTTGTGGTTGATATAAACTCCAGCCCTGCTTTCCCAGCGACCCGGATATTTTGACAACATCAACAGTAGTGATGCTGTTAATTAGCATTAGTTCACCCCCTGACAACGCCGCCATAAGAGCTTGCTTGATCCTCTCCGGCAAGCCCAAACTATCTATTTTCATTTAATTCCAACATCCCTATCTCTTAAAAAAATAAAAACATATGTAGCGTCACCGGCAGGGTCACGGACAAGCCGCACAGTCCCCGCAACTGCGGGGGTTCGCATCTACCTGACTTATTTAATACAGTATTGAGTTTTTAAAAAATAAAAAGCAGCCCTTACTATGGGCTGCAAATTAACAATCCCCGGCAAAAAAGCATAAAGCTTCGCCGGGGATTTTGTCCTGTCATTTTCTGTAAAACTGACTAAAGCAGAACCGGGGAGGTAATAGATCACCATCAATATCATCAGATACTGGAATTGATATTAATGACGTTTGCGATGCGCTTTTTTCTGGTCAAGATTAGAGGATATTAATGCCAAGACACTTAAAATTTTTCTTCAAAAGTCACTTGACATTTAATAGCTGGTCTTTCTTCGCCCTCGAAATCAGGCGTAGAAATTGCCGGTTCACAACGAGTTGTTTTTTTATCCACTTAAATAAAAATAAAATAAGCTCCACGGATCAAAAAAAGCCCTAAAAAAGAGTAGAGCTCTGCCAAGGAGCTTATTCCATCATCAACACAAACGACGCGGAACAGGGAAGTTGTCAGCTTCCCGATACACGTTACACACACGTGTACCATTTTTTTTGCCAGGAGCTTAACGTCCTGACATACAAAATTGAGATCTTATTATCTCAATTGACTTATGAATCAAATATTTGATTCATAAGTTTAACAAAAAACTTTTTGACAAACCTACGCTGCATAGGAGCGTAGGTTATTAGTAACAATTCAGTAAATTAAGAATAACACGCTGGACGTAACATGTCAAGAATTTTTTTACTTGAGCTTTTTGCGATGCACCTCACATTCAACAACCTAACTTTTCCCAAACGCAATATTTATAATGGCAACACAATTGCAGAAAAAAAGTTCAAAAAAGTTGCAAAAACAGCGCTAATTTCCATATTTTACCTTGTACTTTTGGTACGGTTATAGTATTATAGAACCGGGAGGTGCTGTTATGTTTGTTTACACGTCCGGCCCGGCCGGATTCATCGCGGCGTTATACGACCAACTGGAGTTTGGTAAAATTATTGATGAGTTGCTTCCGTGGGACCCGGCACAATGTTTGCTTTCTCCGGGAGCCAGGATAAAGGCCATGGTCATCAATATTTTCTGCGGACGCAGGCCCCTTTACCGGGTAAACGAGTTTTATACAGGTATGGATACGGGAAATCTTTTCGGCATAGGGATAACCCCGGAGGATCTAAGTGATTACAACCTGGCCCGGGCAATGGATAAGCTACACCTGGCTGGTGAAGAAAAAGTATTCTCTACGCTTAGCATGCACGCCATCTGTCAGGAAAAGGTACCCGTTTCCTTTATACACAGCGATACCACATCCTGGTCTTTTTATGGTGAATACGAAGATGATGATGATGAACTGGATATCACCAAAGGCTACAGTAAAGACAAAAGACCTGATCTGAACCAGGTTATTGTAGGCCTGAGTGTTACCGGCGATAAGATCCCACTGCTTGGCGATGTAGAAAGTGGCAACACCGATGACAAGACCTGGAACTTCAAATTTATGGCCAAACTGGGTAAGATGCTCAACCCCGAATTAATGCAAAAAGTGATCTATGTGGCCGATTCGGCCATGATTACAGAAGATAATTTAACGCAAGCTGCAAAGCACTCTTTACAGTTCATCTCACGCTTTCCAGGCAACTTTGATCTGGAAAAAGAGCTCAAGGCAAAGGCCTGGCAGCTGGATAACTGGGAGCAACTGGGCACATTTTCTGATGCAAAGAAAGCAGCTACTTACAAGTCTAAGTCCTTTATTGAAGAGATAGACGGCCGAAGATACCGTTTCATTGTAGTACATTCTTCCGTACTGGACGGGCGTAAGGCCAAGTCTTTGGAGAAAAATCTCTTGGAAAAGCGCCAGTCACAGGAGAAAGCCATCAAAAAGGCGGAGAAACAGTGCTTTGCCTGTTTGCCCGACGCCCAGCAGGCTCTAGAGGAGTTTCTGCTTCAACATCGTGATCCCTTCTATCCTATGCAGGGACAGGTGGTAACTGAAGAGAAAAGAAAGCCCGGGCGCCAGCCGAAAAACGGAGCACCTCATACAGAAACCCTCTACCGCTTGCAGTTTGAAATCCTTACTGATGAAGCGGCTATTGTCAAAGAAAAAGAACGAAAAAGCTGCTTTGTTCTGATCACTAATATCCTGGATCAGTACTCTGACCGGGAAATCTTAAAAGAATACAAGGAACAGAGC
>JAUSPO010000069.1 GCA_030656575.1 Bacillota bacterium | reverse complement strand
CCAACAAAACCAAACAATCACCTCAAGTCGCACCCACCATCCAAGAGGCCGTGCGCTACCTAGCGAAACTTGGCGGTTTCGCCGGGCGCAAAAGTGATGGAGATCCTGGTGTCAAAGTCATATGGCGAGGATACAGTGTTTCGCAAACGGTGCTCAATCACTATGCCTTTATTCCCAGTTAATGGGAGTCTAGTGGGTCAAGTATAGTATTAGAAAGGATGATTGCAAGATGGATAAAGAAACAGGTAATGGATCTGCCGCCAGGGAGGGATTTCAAAGTTCTTCAGGTTATATGTGGGAGGAGGTGGAGAGATAAACGGTAAAATCAGGAGGTTTGGGAAGTAAGAGTTATTAAATATTGGAGGAGGAGTGTTTATGCTGCCAGGAGAGAAAAAGTATCCCCATATCTTCAGTCCGCTCAAAGTCGGCAAGTTTACTTTAAAAAACAGGATCAAGTACGCTTCGACTGAAGATAACTTTAACACGGATGACGGTTTTGTAACAGAGAGGGAAGTGGCCTATATGGAAGTCCAGGCCAAGGGTGGCGCCGCTATCGTAACCACCCAGGGCGCCTACACTGACCCAAGTGGTGAAGGCAAAGGGTACGTGGGCATGATGGGTATCTGGGATGATAAGTTTATCCCCGGTTTAAAAAAGATTGCCGATGTAATCAAGGAAAACGGTTCCATCTCTATGCTGCAACTTATGCATTGCGGCCGCGTCGGCGGGATTGAACTGCCCTACACAGTCGGTCCGTCTGATGTGCTCCAAAAATTACCCCGTTTCCGCCCGCCGCGGGAGATGACCAAAGAGCAGATCAAAAATTGTATCCAGGAACATATCGACGGCGCGCGCAGAGCAGTGGAAGCCGGCTTTGAAATGATCGAAGTTTCCGGTATCGTCGGCTATCTCATATCCAACTTCATTTCTTCCTACACCAACATTCGTACCGATGAATACGGTGGAGATGTGAAAGGCCGCGCCCGTTTCATGGTGGAGATTCTTGAGGGTATCCGCAAGGAAGTAGGCCCTGACATTGCTGTAGGTATTCGCCTTTGCTCCGACGAGCTGCTGCATGACCGTGGTGGCAACACCCCGGAAGAGAGCCTGGAAGTGATTAAAATGGCGGAAGCCACCGGCATTGATTACATCAGTATCACCGCCGGCTGGCAGGAATCAGCCGTTTCCGTTATTTCCCGGGACGTTCCCATGGGCAACTGGCTCTTCCTGGCGGAAAGAATCAAGAAGAACGTCAAGATACCCGTTTCCATGGCTTACCGGCTGTTCCTTCCCGAGTTTCCGGAAAAAGCCATTGCTGAAGGCAACCTGGATATTTGGGAAATGTGCCGCCCCATGATGGCAGATCCGTTCCTGCCGAATAAAATCGCCGAAGACCGTCAGGAAGATATCGTTCCCTGCATGGCCTGCAACATCTGCCTGGCCAGGCTCTTCCGTGACGTGCCCGTTACCTGTATGGTGAACCCGTGGATTGGCCATGAAAGAGAACCGGGCTTCGGTTTCTATGGTTTTGACAAGGTTGCCAGTCCGAAGAAAGTTCTTGTTGTGGGCGCTGGTGTGGGCGGCATGCAGGCAGCCACTATCGCAGCCCGTAAAGGCCATGATGTCACCCTTGCGGAAAAAAGCGACCAGATTGGTGGCCAGATGCGCATTGCCTCCAACGGTCCTTTCGGTGACGACGAATTCATGCGGCTGGTCAAACACCTGAAAGCCCAGTGTGATAAAGCTGGCGTAAAGTTCAGCTTTAACCAGGAAATAACGCCTGCTTATTTTGACGCCAACAAACCGGATTATGTGATCGTAGCCACCGGTGCCACCTGCAACAAGCCCGACATCCCCGGTGTGGAGAAGATCGTGGACGGCTTTGATGTAATGGAAGGCAAAGTACCCGTGGGCAACAAAGTTGTTATCCTCGGTGACATGGGTGTAGCAATGTCCATCGCCCAGCACCTGGTTGTCAATGGCGGCCACGAGATCACGATTGTGGGTAAAGCCAAGAAATTCGGCACCGATATCAACCCCTCCTATGTCTGGAGAGTGCGCAAGAAGCTTAAGGAAGGCAAAGTCCAGGAAGTAAGGATGTCCACTCCCCTTAAGGTTACGGATGAGGGCGTTGTGGTTAAGACTCCGGAAGGCGAAGCCACTCTCCCCGCCGATACGGTCATTGCCGCCAAGCTGGAATCCAACCGCCAACTCGTTGACACGCTGGATAAAGCGGGCATCAAGTACAGCACCATCGGTGATGCCTATAAGCCCCGCCGGGGCAGCAACGCCGTCAACGAAGGTTTCCGTGCGGCACTGGACATTGACACTTAATTTAAAAAACTCTATTTATTAAAGGAGTGCATAAAGATATGGATTTTCCAATCGAAAAGAAGTTTAAGATGATGTCTAATATTTTAAGGGCCACTCACTTCGAATGGCGCCGGGCCGCTCTGGCTTTCTGCCCTGATGCCGATCCGAAGGAACTTGTTATGAAGTTCTGGGAAGAAGTTGGACATGACACCGCCGACGCCTATCTCAAGCAGATCGACCCCAGCAAACCCCTGCCCAAGCAACTGGCCCAAAAAACAGTGTTCAGCAGCCTTTGCATGGGTGAGGACGCCAAGGTTGTGGACGGCAAAGACGATAAAGAATCTTTTGTGCGCCATGACGGTTGTCCTTGGTATGACTGGCACAAGATGCTTGGCCTGCTGGAAGAAGACCAGGCTGGTTGTGACCACTGGTTCCGCACCTTTGTTAAGGATATTAATGAAAAACTTGGTACGGATGCCAAGTGGGAAACGCAAAAGTGTCTTGCTGGCGGCGATGATATTTGCCTGCGGCGTTTCTGGGTAGAGTAATCAAGCCGTTTTTGAAGATCGGCTTGCCTAAAGCAATAATAACGGAGGAGGCGTAGTTATATGGTAGTGAATCCAAAAACCTTTATGATTCCGGAAATAGACAAGGAAAAATGCACCGGTTGCGGTATCTGCGAAGATGCATGCCCGGGTAAGTGCATTAGCATAAACAGTGATGATGTTGCGGTTATTGAGCCTTTCTACTGCGAAAACTGCGGCATCTGCTGTGAAGTTTGTCCCGAGGAAGCGGCGCAACTACCCTGGCACAGCTGGCAGCAGCATGCCAAGGCCTAGGTTGCGGCAGAGAATATGAAAATATAAGAAAACTAAAGTAAGCATTCAGGGGCTGTCTCAATAGCAAAATTGAGCGCCCTTTTTTTCTTATTTACTAAAGTTTTGTACTTTTCCTTCCATATATTACAATATCACCCAGCAAGGCGCTGGCAGACTGTATCGGCGGATATGCCTCGCTCAAACTGGTCGTATAATCAGTATATAAAATCTGCAATGGAGTTATCCTGTTCCTGGCGGCAGACATCACCAAGTGTAGGTGGTGGTTGATCTGTTAATGGCCATGATAAAATCACCATAAATGGCCACGAAAAGTAGGCCACCTGCATTTGGAAAAGCAGGTAAAAGCAGGCCCACTTCCTAATTTAATCTCTGGAAAGCACAACCAAACCAGAGAAGGAAGTGAGCCACCAAAGCTTGGAATACCGGACACCTTCCCAGTTGTATATGAACCTTGATGATGTCTTAATTGCTGTCTAAGAGGTAGGAATCAGGGAGTTGCCGATGGCGAGCGCAGTGAGTTTATCTGAAGACATTTGATAACCAAGCCAAGCCCCGGTATGGAAACGGGCAGATAAAAATCTTGCCGGCTGCCACCCGGCAAGGGCAAGGGTTTGGGGACAGCATCCCCAAAAAGGAATTGGGAAAGCCAAAATCTGTCAGGAAACGTAAGCTTGTGATAGCATAATATTGTGTTGATTTTAAGTTCAATACCATAAAAATACAAATATGTAAAAAGAGGAGGCTGGAATTAGCTTAGAAATTTTAAAAATGTGTCTTGACAAGAGGCACCATTACATGATGCTGCTTCTTTTGTTGCCTTAAATAATAATGGGCGCTATGATTATCCCTCCCAAGTTATTGATGAGATTGAGCAGGACAACCTGAATGATTACTACAAGGCTGCCAAGACAATTAACTCCTCCGTGGTTGACGTGGTATCACCGCGGCACGAGTTTGGCCTTTTTGGAGGACCTGACGGAATCTATATCAAGGATTTTTGAAGCATTTAGAAAAACCGGTGGTCATAGCCATGAATAATTTAAAATATATACGGGGAGTTGAGATTTTCTATGTACGAAATCGTGAAAGATTTTCCCGATGCTATAATTTTTGAAGAGGAAGGCCCATTTATATCTCTATATCAACCTACCCATAGGCACTTACCGGGAAACAAACAAGATCCTATAGTATTCACAAATTTAATTCAAGGAATAGAAAATTCTCTAAAACAAAAGTACAAAATGAGAGATATAAATTCTATAATGAAACCATTTTACGAAATAAAAAATGATAAGAGCTTTTGGAATAACACTTTAGATGGTTTGGCTATACTTGCAAGCCCAAATAAGTGTATTGTATACAAACTTCCGAGGCCGGTACAAGAGTTGGCTATAGTAACTGATAGCCATCATATTAAGCCACTTATAAGGCATTTTCAATCAGCTGACAAATACCAGTTATTAGGTTTAAGTCGCAGTGAATTTGCCCTTTATGAAGGCAATAGGTATGGTTTTGAGAAAATTGAAATGACTCCCGAAACGCCTCGGACTGTAGAGGAAGTTTTAGGGGAGGAATTAACTGAGCCCCATCAAACGCATAGATCTTCTGGAGGCGTAGGTGGATCTTCTGTATATCACGGTCATGGTGGGAAAAGGGATGAGGTAGATAAAGACATAGAAAAGTTTTTCAGATATGTAGATAAGTTTGTTTTAGAGAATTATTCAAAATTGTCGAAATCACCTCTAATTTTGGTTTCATTGGCGGAGTACCATACAATATTTAAAAAAATGAGCCGTAATCCATATTTAATGGAAGAGGGAATAAAAGATTCTTATGATTCTTTTGACATGAACCAATTAAAAGAGAATGCATGGAAGATTATAGAACCTACATATTTGGAAAAGACGAAAATCTTAGTAGATTCGTATGAACAGGCAAGAGCTGATTCATTAGGCTCGGATGACTTAACGCAAGTTGCCAAGGCTACCCTTGAAAAAAGGGTGGGAACGCTTCTAATAGATGATAACAGCCTGATATCAGGGAAATATGGTGACGTCCTTGATAACTTAGCTGGATTAGTGTTCAAGAGTAGAGGGGAAGTGGTGGTGCTTCCTACAGAAAGGATGCCTAGTGATACGGGGGTTGCTGGCACATATAGATACTAATGAATCAATCCAAGAAAAACTTGCCCTGCTGGAGCCGTGGCCTTGTAAGTACTCTGATTGTGATAAAAGTTCATTATCAAGAGAACTATGAGCATTTAATCGATAAATACAAGAAAACTTAACAAGGGGGTTATCATAATGATTTTGAGAGATTTGCTAGACTTGGCAGGCAAGGAGAAAAGGTTTTTCTTGCACTTATTATAGCATAAAAATGGCTATAAAGCCATTGTTTATCAGGATCCATGGGCTATTCAGGAAGCCCTAATTAAACTATTAGAAGGTGAAGTTTTCTTTCCGTAAAATTTTAACCCAAGGAACAAAATAGGCCTGAAGCACTCCAAATATGTAGAAAAAAGCTTTCAGAGTTTTCGAGAGCACAAATAAGTAAATGGGGGATAAATATGTATGCAGTCATACTGGCCGGAGGAAGCGGTACGAGGTTGTGGCCCTGGAGCAGAGAAGAGTATCCGAAGCAGCTTTTAACTATAAGGGGAAAAAGTTTATATCAGGAAACAGTATTAAGATTAAAAGAAATGATTCCTTATGAAAATATAACTACTGTAACTCATTATAATCAAAGAAAAGCCCTGGAGATGCAGTTTGAGGAAATAGCAACCGGGATAAAGTCTTATTTTATTGATGAACCGGTGTCTAAGAATACAGCTCCTGCAATTGGTTTGGCAGCTTGCTATATATATAAAAAAAACCCAAAGGCCGTTATGGCCGTTTTACCCTCGGATCACCACATTGAATTAAAAGATAAGTTCATAGAAGTTCTTTCCAAGGCAAGAGATACGGCAGAAAATTACGGGTTAGTTGCCCTTGGCATAAAACCTGATAGGCCGGAAACCGGCTATGGTTATATTTATTGTGGGGAAAAGTTGGATAGTCATACTTTCAAGGTAGAGAAATTTGTGGAAAAACCTAACCTGGAAAAGGCTCAAGAGTTCATCGAAGACAGCAGGTTTTTGTGGAATAGTGGCATTTTTGTTTTTAAAGTAGAAGCATTAATTAAAGAATATGAAAAACATTTGCCCAGAATGATGGAACTGCTTAAATTAATAGATTACAATACGTATGATAATTTAAAGGAAATTTATGAAAAAATAGAAAATACCTCTATAGAATATGGAGTGATGGAAAAGTCTGTCAATATTGCTGTTATTCCGGCGGATATTAACTGGAATGATTTAGGCAGCTGGGAGTCTATTTATAATATACTGCCTAAGGATGATAATGGCAATCATATTAAAGGCAGAGTATACAGCTTTGATACTGCTGATTCCTTAGTTTTGGGTAATAGCAGAGTAATAGGGACTGTTGGGTTAAAAAACATAATTATTGTTGATACTGAAGATGCTTTGCTGGTTAGCAGAAAAGATAAAGTTCAGGATGTAAAAAAAGTGGTGGGGTTGTTAAAAGAGGAAAAGGCTGAGGAATGTAAAGTACATAAAATTACCTATCATTCCTGGGGCAGCTATTCTGTTTTGAGAGAGGGGAGCAACTACAAGGCTAAAAGAATTATTGTAAAGCCAGGGCACAAGCTGAGTTTACAATATCATAATCATCGTTCAAAACACTGGATTGTAGTTGAAGGAAAAGCCAAAATAACCAGAGATAAAGAAGAAATTGACTTAACAAAGGATCAAAGTATTTATTTGCCAGTCAAATCCCTGCATGGATTAGAAAACGTTGGGGTTGAAAACTTAGAAATTATAGAGGTTCAAAATGGTGATTATTTGGGAGAAAATGATATAATCAGGGTCGATAATAACCACAAAAAATAACCGGGGGAAAATAGTTGGTTGTTAAGAGCGGGAATTCGGCACTTATTCGGTATATTCTAATTTATACCTTGTTTTAGTAAAAATATCACAATATTTCGGCATTATCAGTTAAAATGCTTGAGGAAATGACTGATAAGACAAAAATATATAAACTTTTTAAAAGGTTTTGCTGTTTCAATTATAGAAGAAAAACAATCTATATCGAGCAAGATCGAGCAAGATGGACTTGTTAAGAGAGCAGGAAATATAATCATTATAATTATCTGAGAAAGGAGACTTTTTAAAAATGAGAATAGCCATGCTTTCTCCCATAGCCTGGAGGACCCCACCCCGCAAGTATGGACCGTGGGAACTGGTAGTTTCCTTAATTACAGAAGGACTTGTAAAAAAAGGGATAGATGTTACATTGTTTGCCACGGCTGATTCAGTCACAGATGGAAAACTTCATGCTGTAGTGCCACGTCCTTATGAAGAAGACAGATCTCTTGATGCAAAGGTATGCGAGTGTCTTCATATATCTGAGGTGTTTGAAAGGGCTGAAGATTTTGATCTAATCCATAATCATTTCGACTTTTTGCCGCTCAGCTATTCAAGGTTGACGAAGACTCCTGTCCTTACAACTATCCACGGTTTTTCCAGTCCGAAGATCCTCACTGTTTATAAGAAATATAACGACACCTCTTTTTATGTGTCTATTAGTAACGCGGATCGCTCATCGGAACTGGATTATATCGATACAGTTTATCATGGCATAAATTTAGATAGCTTTACATTTCAAGAAACACCCGAAGATTACCTGCTATTTTTGGGCCGCATCCACCACGATAAAGGTGCCGGTGAAGCAATTCAGATTGCAAGAAAAGCCCGTATGAAGCTTATCATGGCTGGAATTATCCAGGATGAGGCTTATTTTAAAGACCAAGTTGAACCTTTTATTGATGGTTCCCAGATCAAGTTTGTGGGTAGCGTCAATAATGAGCAGAGGAATGAGTTATTAGGAAAAGCCTTTGGTTTTATCCATTCAATCAACTTTAATGAGCCTTTTGGCTTGTCTGTTGTGGAAGCCAATGCCTGTGGAACACCGGTTGTGGCTTTTAAAAAAGGATCTATGCCAGAGATAATTAGTGATGGTGAAAACGGTTTTCTATCTGATGATATTTCTTCTGCAGTGGAGGCAATAGGCAATCTGAAAACTATATCACGCCATAAATGCAGATCAGTAGTGGAAGAAAGGTTTTCACAAGATAGAATGGTAGAAAATTATCTAGCAGTATACCGTCGGATAATAGAAAAAATGTAAATTGAGCGGCAAATTAAGTAAAACTAGAGGATGTTGATAATTATGCAAAAATGGGAATCAGTTATTAAAAGATACAAACATAACCCAATCATTACCAAAAACGACGTGCCTTATCCGGTAGTTACGGTACACAATGCTGGAGTAATTAAGACAGACGGACGTTATTTGATGATTTTTCGATCACATCTTAGTAACGGGCGGTCTATTCTGGGACTGGCGGAGAGTTTAGATGGCTACCGTTTCGAGGTCAAGCCCGAGCCTTTTATGGTTCCGGCACAAGAAGGTCTTTTTGCTGAATATGAGCAGTATGGTATTGAAGACCCGCGAATCTGCAAAATAGAAGAAGACTTTTTCATTACGTACAGTGCTTATCCCTACAGCGTAATCCCAACAATAAAAGGGCACACACAGCCTGATATTTAGCAATAACTGTAAATCTTATGCTGTTCAGGCAAGCGATAACCAGCTGGACTAACTCCTGGCGCTGCTTTCAAAAGTCATTATCCAGAATGTCACAGAATAGAGGTGAAAAATGGGCGCACTTAACTAAACCTCCTTGTCAAACCAAATAAGAGGGACGTAAACAGCAATCTATTTTGACTTTTGCTCA
>JAUSPO010000109.1 GCA_030656575.1 Bacillota bacterium | reverse complement strand
CGATATCCGATTGCGTTTATACGAATGTTATCCTGATCAAGAGATTCAACCTCTTCAATAAAGCCTTCCATGATTTGCTTATCTAGTCTTAACTTTAATCTTTCTTCTAATACGTCTCTTTTTAAATCTAGATAAATAATTAAGGGATTATATAACAGTTCATCCTTTTTATTCTTCTTAGATCTATGCTCACCAGATAAGGCTTGCTCGAGTGCGCGAAGCACGCGCCTTCTATTATTCATCTCTATTTGAATGTAAGGATCCTTATCTAGTAAAAGCTGATAAAGCTCTTCATTTGAATAGCTTTGGTATTTCAAGTCAAATGCTTCATCTCGACCTCTTTCAATAAATTCATATTGATATAGGGCTGCTTTAATATATAAGCCAGTTCCACCAACAATCATTGGAACTTCGATTTCATCTAAATATTTTCTAACATCCTTTTGAAAGTTAAAAACAGAGTATTTTTCATTTGGTTCCTTGATATCAAAAAGATGGTGAACGACACCTTCTTTTTCACTTTCCTTGATTTTGGCCGAGCCAATATCAAGTCTTTTATATATTTGAATAGAATCACCATTGATAATTTCAGCATTAAATCTCTTGGCAAGTCGAACCGATAATTTTGTTTTTCCTGATCCTGTTGGCCCTACAATTACAATAACCTTTTTCATTTATAGCACCCGCTTGAACATACGCTCAATATCATGGTGTGTTAGCTTAATCATGGTTGGTCTTCCATGAGGGCATGTATAGGGATTATCACAAGCCTTAAGCTTCTTTAGAAGTGCTTGAACCTCCAATAGTGATAATGACTTATTGGCCTTGATAGCGCCCTTACAGCTAATATCCTTGGCTAAAGTATCTCTTAAAATAGATAAATCAATCTTATTTTTTTCAGTAAGCATACTAATCATTTGTTCAATTGCAATCTCTATTTCTGAATCCAAAAGCCAAACCGGTAATGCAATCAATTCAAGGCTTTGATTGAAGGAAAAACCAAAGGAATTGAATTCAATTAAATGATTTTGAATCACTTCCTTATCCTCTTTTGTTAAGGATAATTCTTTAGTAATTAGTAAGTTCTTTACTGCTGGATTTGGTTTTGCAAGCGATAAAAAATAGTGTTCATAGCGAATGCGTTCAGCAGCAGCGTGCTGATCCATTAAATAAAGTCCTTCCTCATTTTGAAAGAGTAAATAGGTTCCTGAGAATACACCGACATAATCCATATCGGGAATCTTATTCATATCTATTTCTTTCTTCTCTTTAAAGGGTAGTTCTTGTTCCTCTATATAGTGCTCGCCAAAAAGCATAGCTTGAGGTGTATAGGTCTCAGCTTCATTTTTGTGAATAACCTTAATGTTTTCTGGAATTGGATGTGTCTTTTTTAACAATGCATCTTTAACAAATGTTTCAATATGATAGCTCAATATGGATTCATTTACAAATTTTACCTCATATTTTTGAGGGTGCACATTCACATCAAGTAGACTAGAATCCATCTCTAAATGGATGAATGCTATTGGGTATTTTCCTACCATCATAAAGCTGTGGTAACCATCAATAACTGCTTGGACGAGCTGATAGTTTCTTATATATCTTCCATTCACGAAAATAGAAATGTCTTTTTTTCTCGATCTTGAAATCGAAGGCGATAATAAATACCCAGTGATTTTAATCTTTTGAACGATTTCCTTAAATACG
>JAUSPO010000104.1 GCA_030656575.1 Bacillota bacterium | reverse complement strand
CAATATCTTGAGTGCAGCTTATACATAGTCCCAAGGTAGAAAATATGCTGATGATTACTAAAATTGCAATAGTACCCCTCCTTTTCCTACTTGTAAGCCAGGGCTTTATTTTGTTTTTGTCCCTAATACTGTCAGTTTTATAATATAGCGTCATGATGAAAAAGTACTTATTCTTGAGATACAAAAAACTATAGATACTCTCCCGGGAGAATTAAAAGCGTCGATCATCTTTTATTACTTCCTGGAAATGCCCCAGAAAGAAATAGCGGAAATATTTCAATTGCCTGTAGGAACTGTGAAAACCCGTTTGAGTAGGGCACGTGCGGCCTTGAAAAAACACTTCTTAAAGTACAAACAGGAAAATAATACAAATTTTTCCTCTGGTGAGGGGGGGGTCCCGTCATGAATGACGAACGCTGGGAAAATATAATAAAAAAAGCAGTTGAGATGGAAATGGAAAGCTGTCCTCCGCCTGATATAGAAAGGATATGGCGGAGGATCGAACATACAATAGGGTTGGTAGATAACTCCCAAAAAATATTAACAAAGCGAATAAAAAGGAGATTATGGTTTAAAATTGCTGCTGCTTTTTCTGTATTATTTTTTCTATGCGCTCTTATCACATTTACACCGGTAGGTGAAGCTTTACCCTTCGGGCATGTGTTTCAGGATTTTAAAAAGCTTATTCTTGATGACCAGATCCATATTCAGTTTAGTTATGGAGAGGATTCGATACTTAAACCAAGCGAGCCTTTCCTGGATCTTGAGGTAATTGAAATCGGCCCTGCATATACCACTTTTATAGAAACTACTATAGAGGAACTTCTCCATATCTATCCTAATGTACTATACTATCCCCAGGACATATCTATTAGCACTTTAAAAACAGTTGAGTATATTGGACCTCTCGATCACTGCAATATTGTGATGGATTTTTATGTAGGACACCAGGATATCCTTTTTAGGCAAAGAAATGCTGGTGAAAAAGGCGGTGTTGGAATGGGATTCGGCGCTGGCACAGAAGTTTCTCTGCATCGCATAGATGGCGTGGAATACATGGTTGTTGAACATCGTTATGGTATAGTTGGCGTTAAATGGATGAAAGACGGCTATTTCTTTGAGCTGGACGTTAATTCAACAGTTGAGGAAGCGTTATCATTAGCCCAGTCTGTCAAGCCTTATGAACATTAGTATTTTAATTAAATGTAACCAAAAGATAAACTCACTGAAATATTTGTGTAATAATCTTCATATATAATTAAGCTTAGTTGACCCCCTCTTTTAATATATTTCTTAAGCGGTCTTATTGGCCGCTTATTTATTTCGGTTTAAAACCAAAAGGAAGGGTGGATATGGAATCCGCCCCTACAAGGTTACCGCCAATACATCCAAACGTTCAAAAGGCAATCAAGCAACGGTGGCTTCACATTTCCTCTTGATTTTTTTGAATTCTATAGCTTAATTGTTCTAGAATCGCCCGTCATTGAGTAGAATGTAGCCTCACCTTCTTCTACATAAAACACCTCAAAAATAGAGTCCTCGACTGAGTACATGGTTGCAAGGATAGGCGCTACCTCCAGTGCCTTTGCTTTGGCAGCCGTAGTGGAGTTAAACACGGCCTTCCCCTTAAGGCGGATCCAGTTTCTATCGGGCGATGTTGTGCTTACCTCAAAACACGGGTTTGTTTTTAACTGCTTGTATACATTTTTCTTATTGTTTGTACAGAACCAGAGCTTGCCCTCAAACTCCATAACAAAACCAAAAGGACGAACCTTAGGCTTATCGCCATCAACAGTGGCAATGTAAAATGTAGGGTTGTCGGTTAAGAACTTAAGAACTTCATTCATAATCATGACTCCTTTATTTTTATTTTCTTGCATATTTATATTATAAGTGAAATACATAAAATATCAATATGCAGTTATTTCGCAAAACATCCGTTGACATTGGACCTGAATAAATAATCTTTACCGGGATGAAGCCGTATCAGGGTCGATGCCTTCACGAGCCAAGCGATAGGCCAACAGGGACAGGCGATAATCCTGGAGGGCAGTAAAAAGCTTCAACTCGGCCTCTCTGAAGGAGATCTCCTGCTGCTCGAAGTCCAGTGATGCGATCATACCCAGCTTATACTGCAGCCTTGCCTTCTCCAACACATTAGCGACATTTTGCATGCTAAACTCGGCGTTGCGCAGGGCTTCAGCCGCCAGATCCAGGGCTTCAGATCTGGCCATGTAATTGCCTGTCAGGGAGGTGAGGGTATTCTGGAGGCTCAGCTCGGCCTCCTCCACGGCCAGCTCGGCTGAGCGGTAATTGTTGCGGTCGCTTGTAGAGGTATCCTTCAGGTCTTTCTTTTTTTTCTCCAGAGCCTCCTGGGCACGCCTGTATGTAAGCGAAGAGGTTAAATCAGGCATCTCTTCGTCAATTACCAAGTTCTCGCCGGAAACATTAAGATTTACCTCCGCCAAATTAAACTTGAACGAATCAGGCAAGCCCAGCAAGCGCCGGAATGTTCTCTGCAGGCTCTCTTCTCTGTTCTTAAGCGTAAGGGAAGTTTCCTGCCCCTGGCGCAGCCTCTCCTCAGCCTGGGCCATACTTAAAGGGGTACTCCGGCCCAGTTCCAACAGCTTCTGCTCTCTTTGCAGCATTTTCTCCAGGTTTTGCATGAGCAGTTCCTGGTGGATCCGTTGCCCGGCCACGGCCAGCAGGGAGAGATAGGTCTGCTCTACGTTATAGTCCATAATCTGAGGCTGTGTAATCAGTGCGTCCTGGGCTGACTCTAAACTTGCTTCAGCTGAGCGGAGCTGAGGCCTTGCCTGATCTTCCCGGGCTTTTTGCTCGTAATAGCGCGGCACCATACTCGCGTAGGCCGGTCGCAGCTCGTCTACCTGCCGTTTGTACTCAGCCATATCCCGGTAAGCCTGATCGATGTTTTTTTGCAGTTCACTTGCCGCGGGATCCCCCGGGTCCAGTTGGGTAATTTCCTCTTCCCACCCGGCGATACTCTCCTCCAGCAGCTTAATGGCGTTAACCCCTTCATCAATAATGGCCTTTAACTGGTCCATATCTTTTTTGAGATCGTCAACTGTATAATAAGAGCCCAAACCATGCTGGCTTCTCACCTGCGCCAGGGAGGTCTCCGCCTGGGAGAAAGAGATTCCCACCATCTTCAGTTGGCTGCCCTGCTCCCTGGCCATACTTTTTGCTTTTTCCAGGGTGATCACCGACGCAGCCTGCACTGCAGCTAATCCACTGAAGAAAATGCTGGCGGCAACGACCAAACTAAAAATAATCCTTCCTTTTTTAAACATGCCATCCTCTCCTTTACTCATATCTCAGCGCCTCAATAGGATCAAGTTTTGCTGCTCTGTTGGCAGGATAATAACCAAAAAATATACCGATCAGTACGGTCACGGAAACGCTGATGGCTATGATGGCAGGCGACGCTATTGCAGGGAATCCCAAAAGACTCGCTCCCAGGGCGCCAATGAGCAGTCCCATGATAATACCAATAATACCGCCGATCACACAAATAATTACTGATTCCACAATAAACTGGGCTTTAATATACGAACTCCTCGCCCCGAGAGCCTTTCTTGTCCCAATCTCACGTGTCCGTTCCGTCACAGAAACTAACATAATGTTCATTACACCGATACCGCCCACCAGGAGTGAAATAGCGGCTATTATTGCCACAGCAATGGAGACTGTACTTAACATGGAAGTCATGTTGGAAATGGCACTTTCCATATTCATGGTACCGGCCTCCCACTTCGTATTATTCTCATAAACCTTGGCAAAATAATTTTCTATTTCCTCTGTAAAAAGAGCAGCATCAACACCTGTTTTAGTGATGACCGTAAACATTTGATAGTTTTTCGTTGCCGCATCCTGCTTGGCCAAGCTTATGGGAAGAAAAAAGTTTGTGATCGTATCCTTCTCCGAAACGGAACTGGGCATAAAGGCAGAGGCCTCATACTTGTAAACTCCAACAATTGTATATGTTTCAATACTGTCAGAAGAATAAATTTTCACTTCCTGCCCCAATGGGTCTGTGCCGGCGGTGAACATATTACTTACAAGCCTGTCAGATACAACAGCCACCTTTTTCACCGCTTTGATATCCTTTTCTGCCATAAACCGTCCAGCGACAAGCTCCACATTGTTTGCCTTTGCATAACCGGCGTTGACTCCCGTCAAACTCACGTTAGCGTAAAGCCGCCCCTCCTGCGCCTTAGCAGACCCGATTCCATAGGAGAGACTTATCGTTTCGATCCTATCGCTAAAACGAGCCATAAATGTTTCAATATCTTCGTCAGATAAAAGATCGCTTTCCTCAGGAACAGCAGCAGAAGCGCCGGCCATGCCGGGGGGGCCGCCCCCTCCAACGCCAAATTCGTTGCTGCCGCGCTCCCTGATACTGACGATAATAGAATTTGCCCCCATACTTTCCATGGTCGTGGTAATGGAAGCCGTAAGGGAATTTCCGATGGAGACGATGGCGATAACTGAGGCAATGCCGATAACAATGCCGATCATCGTCAACATTGCCCGCATTTTGTTTGCCTTCAAAGCAGCCAGGGCAAGGGCGATATTTTCAACTAAATACATTCATTTCACCCCGCTTTTTTCCCAAGATCCAGTGAGGGTTTCTCTTTTCGTCGACTATGCTACCGTCCTTGATCGTCAATATCCTCTGCGTCTCTTCAGCTAATTCATGGTTATGGGTTATTAATACAACTGTGGTTCCCTTTGTTTCGTGAACTTTGTGAAATAGATCCATCACGACCCGGCCTGTGACTGAATCCAATGCACCGGTGGGTTCGTCAGCCAAGATAATGGCCGGGTCATTGGAAAGGGCACGTGATATTGCTACACGCTGTTTTTCTCCACCTGACAGCTCATTTGGCAAATGGTGCATCCTCTCCGACATGCCTACAAGTTCCAACAACTCTTTGGCCCTTTGCATTCTTTGATGTCTGTTCATTCCTGCATAAAGCATAGGCAGCTCTATATTTTTTAAAGCTGAATTTCGTGGGATAAGATTAAATGTTTGGAAGACAAAACCTATTTTTTTGTTTCTAATGTCGGAGAGTTCATTATCCGACATTTTTTGAATAGTTTCACCATCCAGAATATATTCCCCAGACGTAGGCCGATCCAAAGCACCGATAACATTCATCAGTGTGGTTTTTCCAGAACCGGAAACGCCGACAATGGATACAAATTCCCCTTTATTAATGGTTATCGTTATATTTTTTAAAATCTGCAACTCGTTTGGGCTGCCGATAAACACTTTCTTGACAAGATTACGAATATCGATCATTATTTCACTCATAGCTTCCTCCCCGGTTAGTTTGCCGTATGTATATGAACAAGATCACCTGGATTTATCGTGGCGGCCTCATCCCAGGCATCAACCCACGGTTTGAACCGCCGACATCCCGGCCGACAATATCACCCGCATTTACGCTTATCGCGTCATTTACGACCATGACACCATCAGAAAGCCCTTCCCCTGACACCTCTGTATAGAAATCCGTCTCCATGCCTGTTTCGACCACAAGTTCTTTGACAATCTGTTTTTCCTGCTCTTCAGTGATAACATAAACGATACTCTGACCATCGGCATTGACGGTAACAGCGTCATAGGGCACCACATAGAGATCGGCCCTTTCTTCTAAAATGATATTAAGACGCGTATTCATGCCAATTTTAAGTCCAGCGCCATGGTCTAAGACAGCAATTTGGGTTTCGAATTCTACCGTACTGGAGACGATCGTTTCTCCCGTTGCGCTTTTAGCAGATGTGGGCGCAATTTTGATTATCTTTCCACGAAAGACAGAATTACCGGTGGCATCAGACCTGATGGTGACCATCTGCCCTTGCTGAACCTGGCCGATATCATACTCTTTCACATAGGTAGTAATAATCAGGTTTTCCGTATCCTCGATCACAAACAAAAGACCGTTGCCCGAAGCTCCTACCTTTGCATTTACAGCCGTCACCATACCGTCTAACGGAGCTTTTATGATCGAATCGGCAAGATTTTTCTCGAGTTTTTGCAGTGCTATTCGTTGGGTATTATTTTCCTGTTCAACTCTATTCTTTGTAGCATCCAGAGAGGAGAGAGCCTTATCATAGGCCTCTGCTGAAAGCGAATAATTTGTTTCCGACTGACTCAGTTCCTGAGCGGAAATATAACCGGATTCAAATAAGATTTTGTTGTCTTCATAAGTTGTCATTTTGGTTTGAAGGTCTACCCCAGCCGTTTTGAGAGCTGATTCAGCATTAATCAGTTCGCCATTCATTCCGCTATTATTCAGCATCCTGGCCTTCTGTTGAGCAATGTCCAGTTCCAGTGAGGCGGTATCCAGTTTGGCCAGCAGATCTCCCATCGCTACCTGATCTCCAACGGACACATAGATCTCTTCTACTGGATAGGTCAGGGTGGAATAAACATTTTGAGCATTTGCGCTCTCGATAGTTCCCGATACACTGATACTGTTGATCAGTTCAGTTTTAGAAAGGACAGTGTATGGAACATTGGCAGCACTGCTGTTTCCTCTTGCTGCAAGGATTCTAATGGCCAGGATGGCCGCAATGAGAAGTAATAAAGAAATAACAAAAATAATTGTCTTTTTACGCTTTTTAATATTTAACATAATTTTATTTGTTTATCCCTCCTATAAATATAGACGCTATTTTAATTAAAAACCTTCATATAAAAAAATTTCATATAATAGTTTGAACTTTAACAGAAAAATGTGGCAAAAAAATGGCAAGGGTATTAATATTAGGAAATAAATGGTTTGGAAAACCCATACCGAAATTTCCATACCATTTATTGGCTATTTACATCATCGTTTTTTAGTATAAGTATCAGGCAGCTGCAGGCTTACGGGCTAACGTAAAGGTAAATGTACTGCCTTTTTCCTCCTGGCTCTCCACGTAAATCTTTTCACCAAAACGCCCCGCATGAGAGGCCAGGAAATAAAGTACCTCTACTTCTTTTGGCGTACAGGGGACAAGATTGCCGTTAAGACGCACCTCGTATGCAAAAAAATTTATCTCTAGATTGTCATAGCGAAGTGTAGGCTTAATCTCTTTGCTGCCCGGTATTCTGCGGCGCAAAACCGTCTTGACGCGGGCTACCACCTCACGCGGGCTAAAGGGCTTCACAATATAGTCATCAGCGCCCAGTTCCAACCCGAGGATTCTATCTATCTCCTCACCTTTTGCTGTGAGCATAATGATAGGTATATCCGAGGTCTTACGCAGTTCGCGGCACACGTCAATACCGTTTATTTTGGGCATCATAAGATCCAAAATAATTAAATCAGGTTTAATATCAAGGGCTTTGCGAAGTGCTTCTCCTCCGTCATAAGCAGAGTCATATGTAAATCCATCTGCCTTTAAGTATGCAATTATAGTCTCGTGAATGATCGCCTGGTCGTCACAAATAAGAATATGACCGATTGTGGCCAATTAAGTTCACCTCTGTACTATGCTTGGGATCGGATGAACCACCACGATTATACATCCTTTACTGCTATCTCTTCAGAAGAAATAAGAAGTTTTTTCTTCAAAATCAGAAATAGTGTCAATGAAAGCGATGTAGTGGCAATATCTGCAACAGGCTGGGCGAAGATAAACCCATAAAATCCCCATAAAGAACTAAAAATTATCAATGCAGGGATGAAGAACAAACCTTGCCTGCCAAGAGATATAATCAAGGATTCCACTGTTTTACCCAAAGATTGAAACGTGACCATTAGTACCATTTGAATCCCTAAGAAAAGCATGGCCAGTACAAATGCTCTAATTATTTTTTCTCCTAAATCGATAACGTTAGCATCATTTATAAACACTCTAATCAATAAGCCGGAAAATGCGAAAAAAAGGATTGCAAAGACGGTATTCATAATAGTACCTATAGCAATAGATCTCTTTATAGTCTCCAATAAGCGGTTGTATTTATTAGCACCGTAACTGTAACCCATAAGAGGCTGACATCCGTGGGCTAACCCCATGGTAAGCATTACTGCAAGACCAACGACAGAGACAAAGATACAGATGGTTAGAGCCCTTGTTTTATCAGAATGTCAATTAATGCCTACAGGCGAAATATCGAAGATTTCGGAAGAGCCTCTCCCTGGGATACAATGTCTATCTGAGTGGCTAACACTCTTACATCCGGTTCAGCTACAGTTACAACAAGGCCCATTAAAAAAGCGAATAATACCACCAACGTTATTTTCCCTGTTTTTGGTAAAGTTGAACCTATCATTTCTCCAATGGGAAGTAAACCTAAATGAACTCCTGTAAGAAAAAAGATTAATCCAATACTAACCAGCACAACACCTACCAAAAACTGTAAGAAAACTTCGAATGACAGCCAAATCAAGGTAAACTGCAGTATTATTACTACTACTGTAATAGGCAATACCGCATATATAATCTCCAGGGATATATCTTTAATATTTTGCATAATACACCCTTTCCAATGCCATTTAAATAAACAATCCTTTAAATTAAGGTCCTATGCTAAGATATTAACTCAATAAAAATTATATCACAATCTTTATACCAAATGAGGATTTCAGAAGAAATATGGACATCAACACTTAACTTAAGGACAAATTGTAAATTAAAAAACAAAATTCAGGATAAATAATACTGTCCTGAATTTTTCTTTACATTGTATTCCATTTATTTTTATTCTGTACTAATAATTATCTTAAACAAACCCTCTACTTAGTCAATAATTTCATTGTGTCCCCAAATTTTTCCCCATTGCTTGTATTGCATCCCGACGTGTAACAATACCGATTAGTTTATCCCCCCGTACAACAGGAATTCGATTTATTTTATGTTCCACCATAAGACGGGTTACTTCCGCCATACTGGTATTTTCTGTGACAGTAATTACTTTTTTTGTCATAAAATCCTTTACCAGCAATTCAAGAGATCGAGCAATATCCGTATCGAATTCTTCCGGGTGTGCATTATTTAGCATCGCTTCAAGCAGCTGTATATAATCTGGTAAGTGCAGCTTTCGCTTAAGACGAATGACATCCCATTCACTGACAATTCCTTCCAACTTTCCATTACCATCTACAACAGGAATGCCGCTGATGTTTTTCTCAAGCATTAGCTGGATTACTTCCCTCAGTGTCTTTTCTTCCGTTACTGTAATTAGATTAGTTGTCATCATTTCCCTTACTTTCAACTTTCCATTTCCCTCCTTCCGCTAATTCACACTGATTAAGCAAACAGGGGGCCAATCGTATGATAGCTATGGCTCCAATGGGTGCCGTAATAATTATTGATAGGACTGCAATGGCAAGCATAATTTCTCCACCGGGGATGCCCATGGCCAATGGTACCCCTCCGATGGCGGCCTGCACAGTAGCCTTAGGTAAGTATGCAATGGCGCAAAACTTTTGTTCGTTCCAAGTTAGTCCGGAGCGCCGAGTAGCAAGTAAGACACCTAAAGAACGGGCAGCTAAGCCAACTGCAATAATCAGTATTCCCAGTGCACCTGCCCGCCAGGCAACCTGTATATTTACTGCAGCACCGATGAGAATAAAGAGAAAGAGTGATGAAGCCAACCAAAGGTGATTAAGGCTTTCTTCTAATTGAGTAACATAATCCCTGCCTTTTTCAAGAAGAATAAATCCAAGACTCATGACTGCAAGCAATCCTGCCAGTGAAGCAGCCTGGCCAATTAAGGTTACAACAATTCCTGCTCCCGTTACAAGCAGCAATTGCTCCACACGAGGTAGCGGATAACGATTAAAGAGCAGTACAAGCAGATAACCAACTGTTAATCCAAGTAGGATACCTCCCATAATCTCAAGAGGAACGATTGCAAAGTTGATGAACGGTGAGATTTTGGCCGCAGCTCCGCCTGCAATGCCTAGAAATACAGAAAAAAAGGTGATGGCAAAAACGTCATCGATTGATGCCCCTGCCAGGACTAAAATAGGTATGTTCTTATCCATGCCCAAACCACGATCTCTCAGCTCCAACATAGATGGTACTACAACGGCAGGTGAAACGGCTGCAATGATAAAACCCAACATTCCTCCCTGTATCCAGGAAAAATCCAAAAGAAAGCGAGATAGAACCATTACGGTTCCACCTTCGAACAGCCCGGGGATAGTGCTCATTTTGATTGCTGCTCCCCCGATTCGCCGTAATATTTGACGATCAAGGCCTAAACCAGCACGAAGCAAGATGATAATTAAGGCCAGCAGGCGGATTTCTGTTGAGAGAACAAGCAGGTCAGGCTCAAGAATATCCAGAACGAAAGGGCCGGTGAAAACACCCACCAGCACCAATCCTACCAAGCCAGGAAGTTTTATTTTCTCAAAGAGAAACTTTGCACCCAGCCCTAAAAAGAAGATAATTAACAGACTAAATAACAATACACATCCCTCCTAAGGTGAATAAAATAGCTCCTACCAAATAATGCTTGGTAGGAGCTATTAGCAATTTCTGCGGTTCGGGGGGTGCCCTGGCGAGCTCCATCGCCTTTTTTAATTATAAGTCATACCACTATTGCAGTCAATATTTAAGTTATCATTCTACCTATTAAAAAAAAGAACGAATGAATAAAAGAATATAAGATTAGGCTCGCCAACACCAATTTGAGGGAAGAGTTTTACCATATATTAAGTCAGTTCGGTCACAATGTAATGATCTATTGCATAAAATTTAAAGTATGATACATCCGTTAATTCTATTTTACTTTCAAAAATTTATTTCGTCTATAGTATTGACAGCCCATATTTCAGTGTTTTATAATTTCATTAATGAACATAAAATATTAATATGACCAAGATCAGGCGGACGTTTTCGTCGTCAGTCGGGCCTTTTCGGCAGCAGGGAAACACACACCTGTGGGACTTTTTCTAAAGAAGTCTTGCAGGTGTTTTTTATTAGAGAAAAGGAGGCTAATTAAATTAGTGCAAACTGATTACAGTAAGGGTGAAAAGATAACATTGTATTGTTTAGCAGGTAACATACTCCTGAGCATTTTTAAAGGGATAGTTGGATTTATAGGTGGAAGTAAGGCAATGGTAGCCGATGCCTTACATTCAGGTTCTGATGTAATTGCAACCCTCGTAGTTTACTTATGCCTAAAAATCGCCAAAAAACCCGCAGACGACTGTCATATGTACGGTCATGGCAAAATAGAAGCGATAGCAGCGTCATCTGTTGCCCTTATATTGATAATTACTGCTTTTTTTATCGTTATGAGTATCATTAAGTCTCTCATTTCACAAGAATTTATTGCCCCCTACCCTGTAGCCCTCGCAGCCGCTGTTATTTCCATAGTCATAAAAGAGATCATGTTTAGAGTTACTTATAATATCGGGAAAAAAATAAACAGCGAGTCTATCATTGCCAATGCCTGGGACCATCGTGCTGATGCATATTCTTCCATCGGAACCTTCTTTGGAATTCTTGGAAGCATAATGGGAGGTTACTACGGCATAGAATGGTTAAAATACTTTGATCCTCTGGCGGGCATTCTTGTAGCGGGGCTGATTTTAAAAATAGCCGTTGATATCCTGCTAAAAGCAATAAGAAACCTCATGGATGCATCTCCTGAGGCAGAAAAGATAGCCAGGATTAACGAAATAGCCGAGGGGGTGGAAGGTGTTCAGGCAATATCATGGACAAAGGGTAGATACATCGGCCGTCACATCATCGTCGATATGGCAGTTGAGATAGATGCGGAAAAATCTGTTCATGAAGGACATGAAATCACCTTATCCATAAAAGAAGTGGTTATGGAATCAGTGCAAGAAGTCGGTGATGTGCTTATCCATATTAACCCAGGCAGGCTAAAACAATGATAATTAAAGTATTCGTGGTTGCCGACGACCAGGCAAGATGATGAACCCCTCTTGGCTTTATCATACTCCCACAAAAAGCGGCAGTTCATGTTTACGCTTGACTCCCACTCGCCTTCAATGGATTTTATAAGGATTAGACAAATAAAACAGACAAAAGAAACGTCCCCAGTCTTTACAAAGTGCCGTCCCCTGTTGTTTTGTTTGTGCAGAGGTAATGTACCTTGCAGGCGTGTTCCACAGAGCAGGTGTTGACATAAGCTTCCTCCAGGATCTTGCCCGCGGCAAACGTGCCGTGCCCCCTGACAATAGCCGCCTTATGCTGAGACAGGGCTCCGGCCAGATTGGCGGCCAGTTCGGCAGAGCCGACACCACCCGTAACCAATGGAATGCGGTGCAGGAAATACTTGCTTTCCGTATCCCGGGGAACAAGGTACTCTTCCTCACTGAGCAAGGAAAGGGCCACGGCATAAGGAGAATGAACATGAATAATAGCCAAAGCGGATGTCTGCTGATAAATGCGACGGTGCACAATAGTTTCCGACGAGGCGATGGTATCGAAACAATCTTCCTGGTAAAGGCGGCAATGCACCACCATATTTTCATCAATCTCATCCAGCATACTTCCACTGCGTGTGATCAGCAGTCCGTCTCCTGTCCGCACGCTGATATTTCCGAAATGTGAATGGGCCAGGCCGTACTCTACCAGCTTTCGGCCAAATCTGTTTATTTCCCGCCACATAGCTTCTCCTCCATTGGACTTACTTAATTTATCCCCAGTTGGGTCAGTTTTTCCCCGGTCGGAACGCCTTCTTCCGTCCATCCCCGGTAAAAGTAGTACTCCCTTAGGGCGCGCATAAATTCATCCCTGTTCAGGCCCTTGGCGTAACCGTCGTCACTGTTATGAAAAAAACGCTCCGGCAAAGTATCATCACTGACTGAAAACCCTTCCCGGAGATTAAAAAGACGTTCCAGGTTCCAGATGCGCTCTCCAATCCTTAACAGATCCTGCGCAGAGAAATGAACCCCCGTTACAGAGCTCAGTATGGCAGCCAGTTCTTCCTCCCCGGCGCTGAACGAGACAAACTTGCAGACCACGAGGCTATCCATAGTCGTAAAGAAGTTCTGGAAAACGGGCAGCAAGCCGGACTTCCCGACAAAAGTAAGGCGGTTGAGCAGCTTGGGTTTGCCAAAAATTTCTGGTCCAATCATGTACGCTCGCAGGTGGCATCCTCCCCTATTGGAAGTGGCATAGCCCAAAGCCATACCCAGGGCACCCCGGGGGTCGTAACCGGGAAGCTCCAACTTCTTGACCTGCATAGCCGCCCCCGGCTGACCCATCTTTGCCGCCAGGAGGGCCGAGCCGCGGGAAAGCTGCGCCCCGGCTCCCTCATGCTCACCAACCTCTCTGATAAGCTCCAGCATTTCCTCCTGCAGAAGGTCTCTTCCCAAAATTTCTGCATAACAGGACAGGGTAGCACCTGTCGTGATCGTATCCAGTCCGTAATCGTTGCAAAGGTGGTTCATCTCCATAATGCTTTCCAGGGAGGAATTGTTGCAGGCCGGGCCCAGCAGGGCCAACGTTTCATATTCCGGGATCTCCATCTCCCCTGCCCTGGATTTACAGGCAATGGGACAGCCAAAACAGGCCCTTTTTTTTCGTTCATAATTATCTCTGATCTTTTCGCCTGATACTTCGTATGCCTCTTCAAAGTAAACACGGCGGAAATTATCTGTGGGTAAAAGCTTCATATAGTTGATCAGGTTGACCAGGACAGAAGTTCCAAAAGAAGAAAGACCCTTGGATGAAACCGGGGAGGCGACAAGCAGACGCAGAATATCACGGCGATATTCTTCAAAAGCCTCGTCATCAGCCAGAGGAACCGTTTCCTCTCCGCCGACAACCACAGCTTTGAGATTTTTGCTGCCCATCACCGCTCCCAGTCCTCCCCGGCCGCAAGTGTTCCCCCGGTCATTCATGATACAGGCAAAAGCAACACCGTTTTCCCCTGCCCGGCCAATGCAGGCAATTCCATATCTCCTTTTTCCCTCTGCAGGAAACTTGTCCTTCAGCAGTCTGATGGTCTGATCGGTATTTTTACCCCACAAAAAAGCAGCGCTTTCCAGAGATACCCTGTCACCCCGGATTAGCAAAAAAACGGGGCTGGGGGCACGTCCCTTGAAAAGAATATAATCGTATCCCGCTTTTTTTAAAGCCGTCCCCCAGTAGCCACCGGCATTACCGTCAAAAATTGTGCCGGTAAGAGGGGATTTAGTGACAACAGCATGCCTTCCTGCGGCAGGCGCTCTCGTTCCGGTAAGCGGCCCGGCAGCAAAGATCATGACATTTTGCGGTGAAAGAGGATCAATTCCGGCTTGCAGATGATCCCAGAGCAGTTTCACCCCCAGGCCCCTCCCACCCAGGTACATTTCATATATTTCCCTGGGCAACCGTTTAACAACTATCTCTCCACTGCCAAGATCAACTTCCAGTCCTTTCCCCCACCATCCAAACAAAAAATGACCTCCCCAGAAATATATTTACAAACAGACAGGGGGACGCTTCTTTCGTCCGCAGACAGAGGGACGTTTCTTTCGTCCGGATAGAGATCTGCTTAAACCAGCAACCCTGCCAGTTGTCCTGATATTCATTGTTTCTTATTAATAAATTTTTCTTATCAGCAGATACTTTCTTCAATTGTTATTACAGGCATTTGTAGTCTTGTTGTTCATTCATAAATGTCTCAAAATTATTATGGCTATTAAAAATAACGGACAAGAGAAACGTCCCCTTGTCCGGAGTGCTACAACAAACTCACCATAACTTCCCCCACTTACTCCACTGTGACGCTTTTTGCCAGGTTGCGGGGCTTGTCGACAGAGCAGCAGCGGGCCACTGCAGTGTAGTAAGCCAGGAGCTGGAGAGGAACAACGGATAGTATTGGCGTAAGAAAGTCCTCTGTGGCAGGCAGGTAGAAAATGTGATCAACTTCGTTTTGCAGACCTTCGGCACCTTCCTGGGCAAAGCAGATCACGTAACCGCTGCGGGCCTTGACCTCCTTAATATTGCTCATTGATTTTTCCAGGACGGCCTTCTGGGTAAGGAGCGCGATCACCGGGATACCTTCTACGATGAGGGCAAGGGTACCGTGTTTTAACTCTCCGGAGGCATAAGCCTCAGCATGGATGTAGGAGATTTCCTTCAGCTTAAGGGCTCCTTCCATAGCCACAGCAAAGTCCAGGTTCCTGCCCACAAAGAAAGTGCTTCCCCATTTACTCACATAGCCAGCAATCTCCTCAATCTCCTGTTCTCTGCTTAGAATCGCTTCCACCTTAGCGGGAAGATCAAAGAGCGCTTTCCCGGCACATTCAAAGGAATCCTCATCCAGGGCACCCCGTGCTTTCGCCAGGTAAAGGGTTAACAGATAAAGGGAAAGGAGCTGCGTAAGGAAAGCTTTAGTAGAGGCTACAGCGATCTCCGGCCCGGCCCAGGTAAAAAAGGCCCTATCGGCTTCACGGGCTACGGAACTGCCCACAACATTAGTAATAGCCAGCACCTTGTTTCCCCTGCTTCTAGCCAGCCTTAATGCAGCCAGCGTATCTGCTGTTTCACCGGATTGGCTGATCACGATCACCATGGTCTTTTCATCCAACAGGGGGTCACGGTAACGGAACTCTGAGGCCAGGTCCACATCCACGGGCAGACGCAGGATTTTTTCCATGACATACTTGCCAACAAGTCCTGCATGATAGGCCGTGCCGCAGGCCACAATATATATTTTGGAAATATCATTCATTTCCTCGGAAGTAAGATACAGCTCTGCAAGATTAATCTCTCTTCCGCCGTTTAACAGCCGGCCGCGCATTGTTTCGCGAAGGGCCTGGGGCTGTTCCATAATTTCTTTGAGCATGAAATGCTGATAGCCGGCTTTTTCTGCAGCAACAGCATCCCAGGTTATCTCCCTTATTTCTTTTTTAATTAAAGTATCTTCTGCAGTAAAAATATCCACTGATGAGGATGTAACGACAGCAAATTCACCGTCTTCCAGGATATAGATCTTACGTGTATGGCTGATAATTGCCGGAACATCGGAGGCTATAAAATTTTCACCCTCCCCCACTCCGATGATGAGGGGACTGTCCTTACGGGCACAAACCAGCTTATCTGTTTCACTCTGGCACATTGCCACCATAGCAAATGAGCCCTCCACACTTTTCATTGCTTCCTGCACAGTTTTCAGCAGATCACCGTTATAGTAATGCTCTACAAGGTGCGCAAGTACTTCCGTGTCAGTTTCAGATGAAAAATGGTGGCCCTTTTCTTCCAGCCAGAGGCGTAGGGCGAGGTAGTTTTCAATAATACCATTGTGCACTACTGTGAAATCCTCGGTGCAGGCACAATGGGGGTGAGCATTTGAATCTGAGGGAACACCATGGGTAGCCCACCTCGTATGCCCTATACCAGTATTCCCGTCCGGAAATCTCTGTCCCACTTTCTTCTCTAATGCGGCAATCTCTCCTTTGGCCTTGATAATCTTTAAACCTTCCCGGGACAGTAAAGCAACACCGGCGGAATCATATCCCCGGTACTCCAATTTTTTCAGTCCTTCAAGAAGAATGGGATAAGCCTCCTGCTCCCCAATGTATCCTACAATACCGCACATATTTTATCCTCCAGTCAGTATTATCAGCTGTATATTTCTATGCTTTTGTCCTAGATTGGGTGCATGCAATTCCGGGTCACAACAGCAAGGCATATCATGGTTGCAGCCTACCATATAATTATTTCTATTCTTAATCAAGCAGGTAAATTCTCACCCTCACCGTATGGTGATCAATGGGAATGAATCCTTCCGGAAAAACGAGAGGCACATCAATGCTAAAGGCAGAATCACGCCCTTCAAGATCGATCTCCTCCGTATAGATGGCAGTAATACCATCAAGAAGATCACCGGGAGCCTTTACCCTTACAATTGATGGCTCAACAGTAATGGTATCCACCATACTACCGTTACTTTTCAAAGATACTTCCACAGGAATATCTTTTTGCGGCAGCACAAAGCTGACCACTACTTCTACCTGCTCCGGAATGATGGTTATTCCCTGGATAAAGTTACCCCTGCTGTCCAGGGGCTCAAGCCTGGCATTGTCAACAATACTATCTTCTGCATTGCTGATATTCAGCCTAAAAACAACTTTATTGATAAGGTCAACCTTGGGGAGTCGACCCCTGATAAACACTTCCCCAGGGGTAAAATTAACCTCGTCAACAACTAATCCTCCCCCGGGCTTTCCCTGCAGGATGCTTTCCACGGTCATCTGCCTGGTAATAAGATCCTCGAGGACAATATTGACCTTTGCCGGGTTGATGCTAACAATACTTACACCCCGTGGAGCAACGGCATTAATACGGATTTCATGATGTCCCTCTTTTTTTCCGTTAAGATCTACGTATGCTTCCAGGTGAGCAGGTGTTAACCCGTCAAAAGCCTGGGGAACCCCCTGCAGCGAAAGGGTAACGCTCTCCTGAATCCCTGTGATCGCCAGGTCCTGGCCCAGGTTACGGTATGCAAGGGGGATATTGGTAAAAGTAAGGCGCACTTCATTGCCCAGGGCATCCTGCCTGTCCCCTGAAACAAAAAACCAGAGAATCAAAGCAAGAAAAATAGAAAGAACCTTTATAAAATTTGGGTTATCTGTAAGTTTCTTATTCATCGTCCCCATTGTTGTCCGCAAACCTCCAGGGCAAGATTGAAGAAATTCTTTTCTTTTTTCTTACTGAAGAATAAAAATTCAATAGTGTACTGCGCAGTGTTTTTTCATCCAGATAACGGGTCAGTTTTCCATTATGGGCAAGGGAGATAACTCCCGTCTCCTCCGAAATAATAATACCGATTGCATCGGATATTTCTGTAATTCCGATTCCCGCCCGGTGCCTTGTACCCAGTTCCTTGCTCAGATTAGGATTCTCTGTAAAAGGCAGGTAACACCCTGCAGCGGCCACTGACTTACCCCTGATAATCACGGCACCGTCGTGGAGAGGACTACGGGGCATAAAAATATTAATTAAGAGTTCAGCTGTCATCACGCCATCTATTCTTATGCCGGTTTCAATGATATCTTTTAAACCGGTTTCTCTTTCCAGGATAATGAGAGCCCCGATTTTTTTCTTAACCATTACGGGGATAGCCTTGAGCAGTTCTTCAAGCACTTCCCGCAAATCTTCATCCTCAAAATCATATGTCCTTTGAAACAGCCTGCCTCTGCCCAGCTGCTCCAGAGCTCTTCTTAGTTCGGGCTGAAATATAATAGGAATGGCAACAAGACTCATAGTCATGAGTCCCTGCAAGAGCCAGTTAATAGTCCTTAAACCCAGCAGATTACTGATAAGCAGGGCAACTAAAAGAACAATAAGGCCTTTAACCAGCTGTTCCGCCCGGGTCCCCCTGATCAGGAGAATAAGACGGTAAAAAGTGTAGGAAATGATGACAACGTCTAATATGTCACGCCAACCCACACGTAAATGAGTAATTCCGGATAAAATTTGCTCCCACATCAGAGAACCAACTCCCATACTCCCATCGTGCATTTACCTTTTTTTAAATTCGACTTATTACAGCCAAATCCTTTTTAAATTGTCTTTTTTTTGAAAAGATTACCTGGCAAAATATTCTCTGGTAAGCCTACTGAGTACTCCACTAAGTCCTAAAAGGCCCACTAGATTGGGAAATGCCATTAAACCGTTTAGAATATCCGCCAAAGCCCAGACTGCCCTTAACCCACCCAGGGAACCCACAAATATGAAAAGAATCCAGAAGGCACGGTAAAATCTCACCGACCGGTTTCCAAGAAGATATTCCATACATTTTTCCCCATAGTAGGCCCAGCTCAGCACTGTTGAAAAAGCAAAAAATATTAAACCGATCGTTACCACATATTGACCAAGGTTTCCAGGGATCCCACGGCTAAATGCTTCCACCGTCATAGAAGCCCCATCCAGTCCCGTTTCCCAGGCTCCCGTTGTCAGTAAGACCAGTGCTGTCATCGTGCAGACGACGTGTGTATCAATAAAAACTTCCATTACACCCCAGATCCCCTGTCTGACAGGATGAGTGGTGCGTGCGGCGGCATGTGCTATGGAAGCACTCCCCAGGCCTGCTTCGTTCGTAAATATTCCCCGGGAAATACCATAACGCCAGGCACTTAAGACCGTAGCTCCGGCCACACCGCCTACCGCTGCCTGACCTGAAAATGCCCCTACGAAAATGTGCCCCAATGCCTCTGGAATTTGCTGCCTGAAGAAAAACAAGATAAGTAAGCTCGCAGAAATATAAAAAAAGGCCATAAAGGGGACTATAGACGAAGTGATCAGCGCAATCCGTTTGATGCCCCCTAAAATGATCAGGCCGCTGAGAAAAGCAAGGATAAAACCGGTAATATATACAGGTACCCCGAAGCTTGCCCTGACAGCATCGGCTACGGAATTGGCCTGCACCATATTGCCGATACCAAAGGCAGCCAGAGCACCAAAAGCAGCAAAAAGTACTGCAAGAAATGGCTTCCTCAAACCTTTTTCCAGGAAGTACATAGGGCCTCCTGCAATGCTTCCCCCAACAGTGGTGCGATAATGAACAGCAAGGACTATCTCACTGTACTTAATGGCCATTCCAAAAAAAGCAGAAACCCACATCCAGAAAATAGCTCCAGGCCCTCCTAAAAAAATAGCCGTGGCAACACCGGCGATATTTCCCGTACCGACAGTGGCAGCCAGGGCAGTGGTAAGCGCCTGAAAAGGAGTTATCTCACCGGAAGCCTTTCTGCCTCCTGCTGCTGCAGATAGGCTGCCCAGAGTGTTTTTTAAAATATAGAAAAAACGCCTTAGCTGGATCAGCTGTAGTCTGAATGTAAGAAATATCCCCACAGCAAGTATTAAAAAGGTCAAAGGAAGAACGATAGCAGTATTGTGAAACCACTCCAATATCGTTTCGATATTCTTTAACCCCCTGTAACAGATTAGGGATTCAGTATTCTGGAGTCAGAATTCAAAATAAAGAATAAAGAAGCAGAATGCCCCGAGAGTTTGCTTCCGGCAATTTACAACTTCTTGCAATGAAAGTTTTGTTTTGAAATAACACCGTACAGATCCTTCGTAAGAATCAGTCATATCAGCATTTCTTTCGCAGAACCTTGCCCAATGACTTCAAATGTTTTCGCCGACTCCTGACTCCTGACTCCTGACTCCTGACTCCTGACTCCTGAGTAGTTAAGAAATAATTAACTCTCCTCTCCATAAATATGCCCTGTTAGCTTAATAGTATTACCACAGTTTTGACAAATGTTTCTTTTTAACCCCTCATTTTTAATTCGGTATCCCTTGCGGGTTATAAGAAGGTTGCTGCATTCAGAGCAGTATGTGGCACTTCGCTCCTGATCCATGACATTTCCAAGGTATACATAAGATAGTTTCTCTCTTGCTATTTCCCAGGCATTTTGCATAGTCTGCAGGGGTGTAGGGGGAAGATCCATGCGGTAACTGGGGAAATAACGGCTGAAGTGTACAGGAATCTCTTTATCCAAAGACGCCACCCAATCGATAAAACTTCCAATTTCCTGAGGGCTGTCATTCAATGAGGTAATGATCAGGTACGTAATTTCCACATGACAGCTTGGCAGGCATTGTTCCACAGTACGTAAAACATCACTCAGCCCCGTCCCTTTGCAATGGCGGATGTAAAAGCTGTCATTAAATGCCTTAACATCGATATTGATCGCGTCAATATAAGGCAGCAGTTCCTGAAGGGGTTCTTTGTTGATTAAGCCGTTGCTGACCAGAACGTTTTTATAGCCGCTCTCCGCCATGAGCTGGGAAGTATCGCGGACATATTCGTACCAGATAGTCGGTTCGTTATATGTATAGGCCAACCCCAACTGCCTTTCAGGCCGGTTTTTAAGGATTTCCAGAAAATCTTCCCCTGTAATCTCTTCCAGCTCCTGGTTTTTCCCTCCTCTTGCCAGGGTCCAGTTCTGGCAGAAAGAACAGTGCAGATTACATCCTGCCGTGCCCGTTGATAGTATTTCATACCCGGGATAAAAATGATAAAGAGGTTTTTTTTCGATGGGATCGACAGAGAGAGAGCAGCATAAGCCATAGTTCAGTGTGACAAGTCTCCCATCCTCAAACCTTCGCGCGCCACATATTCCTTCCTGTTCGTCCGTAAGGTGACACTCCTGGGGACAAAGCTTACATAAAATTACATGCCCTTCTCTGGAGTAGTAGCGTGCCTCATGCATATTTCCTTCATCCCCTTTATGTCAAAAGTAACGTTTTACCTCAAACCGGAAAATCTCTACTGGCTCTTCCGGTAATATCCCTGCTTTTTGTCTGGCAATATCCAGCTGCTGCTCAGCTGTAGTGATTCCTTCGAGAGCCGGAAGGAGCAAACCCCTTCGGTTCCCTCTTCGCACTATCACACCAAAGCGAAGAGGGTCAAGATCAGAAATGTTTTCAACCTTTTCCGGTTCTGTAAGAACATCTACACTGTAAGTAAGCTCATCGAGCTCGTCCTCTGAAACAGGTGGAAACCTGGGATCTTTTAAACCGGCACTGACAGCGTTTGCGGCAATTTCCATGGCCAGAGTTTTTTTGACAGGACTTATGGTGCCGATACAGCCCCTCAAAGCACCTCTTTTTTTAAGAGAAACAAAAGCAGCCCCCGGCCTTTCCAACTCCGGAGGAAGATCCGGGTTAATGGGAAATTTCTTTTTCCCCTTAACACTGCTTTCAAGTGCCCCCCGTGCAATCTCTGTAAAAATCGTGCCTTTCTCATTCAAAGCCGGTCAGTCCTCCTTATACTCAGGTGTAAACGCAGCCACTAAATAACCGACCCCGAAAGGGCCTTCATATGACAGAATCTCAGATCTTATTTTCTGTCCAAAAAGACTCCCCAGCATAATGATAAAAGATCGCAGCCCGCATTCCCCCGCGGCTGAAACCAACTCTGGATCTATTGATAATAACTTTTCTACCTGGTAAGTCTTAAGGAAATCGACTACTTTCTGATCATATTCCTGTCCCCGGGGGCTATACCCTGCGGGTGCATCGCTGGTGAGGCGGTGAGAAAGATCACCGCTGGCTACCACAGCCACCTTTCGCCCTGAATTATCCACAGCTCTTTTCAACGCAATTCCAAAACGAAATAGATCAGAAAAAGAAAGCATGGCAAAAGTGACTGCCACACAACGCTCTGCGGCACCTGCTTCCTGTAAATAATAGAGGGGGACTGTGATGCCGTGATCCAAGGTTGTTTCGTCCCGTAAAAAATAAGAGTTATCTTTCTTCAATAAAACCAGATCCAGCTGCTCTTTCTCACTTTCTTCTGCAATAGAGCTTACCAACTCCAGATCATTTTTAACCTGCAGTTTTACCTGCGGCGCTCCGAAATTTTTGAAATCCCCTTCAAGTTTTTCTTCTGCCAGGATCACCACAGCATCCCGGAACATAGGGCCATGAGGTGTTATAAAAACAACCGTGTCGGCACGGAGAGCCGCTATGCGGCCTGCCAGTGTTTTTAAAGATTCCACAGTATTTCTTACCTTTGATATCTCTCTTCCTCCAACTTCCGGGATGAGAAGCGCGGGGTGAGGAGATATACCGGCCATAATTATGCTCAAGGGAAACCCTCCTTAAAATGAAAGTTACATAATAAAGTAAAATAGGGTATAATTAGTGAATTATTCTCAAAGCAGAAAAATATTCTCACATAGCTATACCTTATTATCTTTTTAAATGTAACCGTTCATACATATTTCCGCCGGGGGCTTATACCGGCAGCCAGTCAGGCAACCACTGCGGGAAAGACTGCTGGCAGTACTAAGCTGAACCCGCAAGCAGCCTAACTATTTGCCCTGCTTATCAGGACGGATCCGTTTCCTTTTTTTGGACAGGGAGAGGCGAAGCCCTACTCCTGTATTTTTGTGAGGTTTATCTTTACTAATCTCGAAAACAGTCGGTATTTTATAGGGAGCAAGCTTGTTAAGACAGTAGTCTCTCAATTCATCTTCCAGGATTTTTGTGGCTCCCCGTGAATAAACAAATGCTTTCACGACTTCCCCGTAATAATCGTCCGGAATACCCACAACAACTACTTCCTGGACCTTTGGGTGACGCTTGAGGACTTCTTCCACTTCTCTTGGGTAGATATTATAACCGCCGGAGATGATCATGTCTTTCTTACGGTTTATGATAAAGAAATAGCCGTCCTTGTCCATTTCGGCAATATCTCCAGTGAAAAGCCAGCCATTCTTTAACGTCATTTCTGTTTCCTCTGGATTGTTCCAGTACCCCTTCATCACCTGTGGGCCGGATATGACAAGTTCTCCCACTTCCCCAACTTCCATCTCCTTTTCGCCCGTCTCCATATCAACTATTTTTGCCATTGTATCTGAAAGAGGCAGTCCAATACTTCCGACCTTCCTTTTGCCCCTGACAGGGTTGCAGTGTGTGATAGGAGAAGCCTCAGTAAGACCGTAGCCTTCCACCAATTTAGCACCGGTTAGCTGTTCAAATTTATCCTGAACATCCATGGGCAGGGGAGCAGCACCGCAAATGCAGAAATCAATGGATGAAATATCGTATTTTTTCACATCCGGATGATTATTTATAGCAATGTACATTGTTGGTACACCGGGGAAAAAGCTGGGACGGCTTTTGTTGATAATTTTTAAAACCTTGTCTATGTCAAAGCGCGGCATTAAAATAAGGGTGGCACCAATATAGACACCAAAATTTAAAACACAGGTCAGGCCGTAAATGTGGGAAAACGGCAGCACGCTAAGAACACGTTCTTCGCCTCCCTTACACCCTGAATACCACTCTCTAAACTGGGTAACATTGGCAACCATATTATAATGGGTAATCATTGCACCTTTTGGTGTGCCCGTGATTCCTCCCGTATACTGTAGAACCGCGAGATCCTCCCTGGGGTTTATCTTCACCGCATCAACAGGCCGTGATGGTGCATTTTTAATTAACTTGGCAAAAGAGTATAACCCTTTTCGATATGATATCTCCGCTGCTCTTCCGTCACTTTTTTGCTTGAGGGGGTAAAGAACATTATATGGAAAGGTAAGATAATCATGAATGCCGGTTACAATCAGGTTATCAAGATTAATCTTATCCTTTATGTTCGAAATCTTACGATAGCTGCTGTCAATGATAATCAGATTTTTTATCCCTGCATCATTGATCTGAAAAACAATTTCCAACTCAACATGAATGGGGTTGATAAAAACAGCAACTGCTCCCAGCTGTAATATGGCAAAATAACTGATCACTGCCTGGGGACAGTTGGGCATAATTACTCCAACGCGATCGCCCTTTTTTATTTCCAGCCCTGCCAATGCGGCAGCCAGCTTGTTTACCTGGGCAAACAGGTCACGGTAAGACATTGTAGCCCCGTTAAAGTTGGTTGCCACCCTCTGGGGGTATCTTCTGACGGCGCGCTCCAGCAGATGAAAAACCGGTATTTCAGGATACTGCAGGGATGATTTGATGCCCTTTTCATAATTTGCCATCCACAAATTTTCTTTATTTGCTTCCAAAATAAATCCCCCTCCTAATTAAGCTACTTTACTATTCTCCATAAGAAGGAGGAATTCCTACATTTCATAAGAAAAATTTCTCATTTCATTTATTTAAGAGGAGATAGCGCACAGCATTTACTGGGAAAGGTAATTAATAATCCCCACGTAAATAGACCAGGCCAACTTTTTCTGGTAATCAGGGCTGCACAAAAGATCTGCCTCCTCGGGATTGGTAAGAAAACCAACTTCCACGATAACAGCTTTAGCGGAGATTTCCCTTAACATAAAGAAGTTACTGCTTTTAATCTGGCGGTCTGTATTTTTCAACACACGTGACATTTCGTACTGGATTGCAGAAGCCAAAAGCCTGCCTTCTTCGCTTCCTTCCTGGTAAAAAACCTGGGCACCCCGCCATTGGGATGACGTTATTGCATTGGCATGGATACTGATGAGCAGATCCGCTCCAGAATCCTCAATAATTTTTTTGCGGTTTTGGAAATCCCGGTCTTTCTTCGGCCCTGCCGGAATCTCCAATAAATCCACATCTTCATCTCTGGTCATCACTACTAAGCCGCCAGCCTGCTGCAGGTAATCCCTCAGGTATAAGGCGATTTGAAGGACTACATCCTTTTCTATGATATCACCCCTCGACGACCCGGGATCGTATCCCCCATGACCTGGATCAACGCCGATAATTATTCCGGAAAGAGGCAGAATTGCCTGGGCAGGGGAAACCCTGCTCCCTGAATAGCCCCACCCTAAAAATGAAAAAACGGCAATCACCAACAGCAAAAACCAAAGAAACCTCGTGGAAAATTTCACTGCACGAAAGATAATTATGTCAGCTCACCACCTATAAAAAAATGCAAAAGTCTGAAATCAGAGTAGCGGCAAGACGGAAAGACGGTGTCAGGGGACGACGGTGTCAGGGGACGGTTCTATTGACACCTCATTATCCGCTGACAGATAGACAAGGGGACGGTTCCGTTGTCTAAGAGGACAGCCCATCGCTGGTGTCAGGGGACAGTTTTCTCCATAGACACGGGGACAGATCCTTAGTCTTTCCTGCCGTTCTTCTCCGCCCGAGACATGGAAACAGTTCCCGTCGTCTTCCTATTAGCTGAGGTATGTCCCCCACATTAATCCTATTCCATGATTCGGTTATGCCTGCCTGTAGTTACATTTTATTTATACTCTTATTAAGAAGAAAAAATTAAAGAAATCACAACGCTGAGCTGTGATTTCTTTAATTTTTTCTTATGGGTATAGAAACCCCACCTCTAAGCATAGCGTAGGTGGGGCTTTCACTTAGTGTCACCTGCCAAGAGTTGACTCTACAAATATATTATTTCCCCCCGCAGATGCTTCCCTTCCACCCAAATACGCGCACATGATGGCTTCTCTCCCCTGCGGGGGGCTCCTGCTGAGCCAGGGTTAAGAAGAAGCATGCCTTCACGATACTCCAGATACGGCACGTGACTGTGCCCAAAAATCAAACCCTGGATCTTATAATCAAGAAAGTGCCGTAAAGCAAAATCTGGTACGCCGCGGGGCATGCCTGAACCGTGAATGAGTCCCAGGGAAATTCCACCTAAGTGTATAATCTTCTTAATGCCCAGTTCGGCCTTTAAATACACCGGGTCCATATTCCCCGCTACTGCCTCAACAGGAGCGAGATTACGTAATTCATCCAGAACACTCTCTTCTTCCAAGTCCCCGGCATGAAGAATGAGGTCAGCCCCATCTATCATGGTAAAAAGCTGCCCCGGTAAAGATAAAGCACGAACAGGCACATGAGTATCAGAAACAATACCTATGAATCCGTTTTTTTTCAGATTATATTTTACCTCCTGCATGAAAATACCTTCATCTTCAATTTTATCTTTTCATACTTCATATTCTTTTAATAGTGAGTTCGCAACTAACTGTGGTTGACAAGAAATTGGTCACATATTAAAGAGCTCATATATTTAGAAATTTCCTCTGGACTATTTGGACCTTTTGGATCAAACCAATGAATAACCCAGTTACACATTCCTAAGAGTGCAAAACCTGTAAAACGTATGTTTAACTCTGGAAATACGCCCTCTTTAATGCCCTCTTCCAAGACATTTCTTAAAATATTTTCATAACGATCTCTTTTTTCCATATAATGTGTTATTTGTTCTGCTTGAATATTTTCGCCATCTTGCATAAATATCACAAGTGAATTATTATTTTCCATTATATGCATAAGATGATTTTGTATCAAATCACGCAGCGTATCTATAGGAGATAATTGCTTTGCAATAATATCTTCAGCACCATTTAATAATGAATCTACACCCCGGTGTAAAATTTTAAGAAATATTTGTTCTTTGCTTTCAAAGTGCGAATAGATACTTCCCCGAAGAATTCCAACTGCTGATGTTATATCTCGTATAGACGTACCTATATAACCCTTTTTTTTGAACAATTTTGCTGCTGCATCTAAAATTTCTTCCCGCTTGCCCCCTTCTATTTCCAGATTGTTTGTTTTATATGTACCCATTTTTAAGCCTCCTAAAAAACAAATGCTTATTTAAAAAATTTCAGACAGTCATTTATTAATAATTTGAATTAGTCATTCTTCTTTACTTTCAGTAAAGTACTAATTGCATCCCGGTAAATGTTAATACCGTTAGGACAGTAACATTTCTTACAATCCTGGCAGAGATTAATTCCAAGAGAGTGTGCCTGCTCTATACGGTCCTTTTTATCACGTGGATCAAAATGAAGCTGTGCAAGCTTTACAAAAAGGAAAGGGCCGCCGAAATCATCACTGCCGAAACTATATTTAGGACATGCGGCAAGACAAGAAAGACATTCTGCACAACCACGCAACTTGGCTCCCTGCTCAGGCTCAAATATTACTGTATTGTCTGTATTTTTTTCGATGAAAAGCTCATATTTAGCCAAATCCTGAAACAGGCCTTTACGATCTACTACTAAATCCCTTATTAAAGGGAGTTTTGACAATGGTCCCAGGCGCATACCCTCCTCCAGATAGGAATGGCAGGACATACGGGGTTTCCCGTTTACCTCCAGTGAACAGAGACCGCATCTATTATACCTGCACCCATAACGAAATGCAAGGGTGGGATCCAGTTTCTCCTGGATAAATAGTAAAGCTCCTAGAACGGTATTCTTTTCTTCAAAGGGTATTTCATATTTACGCCATGAAGGTGAACTATCGGTTCCGGGGTCATATCGAAAAACCTCTATTGACACTTCTCTGCACATCAGAACTTCACCGCCTCTGATTGAATCTTAAAATTGTTATTTTCCTTGAATACAATAATATTTCGCCGCCAGTTCTTTTCATCCTTTTCCGGAAAATCCAGCCTAAGGTGAGCACCTCTCGTCTCACAGCGCATTAAAGCTGCTTCAGTAATTAACTTGGCAACTGTCAACATATGTTTTATTTCAATGGTGTGTACTATATCCCTGTTATATGATATTTGGGATGCAATTTTTAAATTTTCACAAGTCTCTTCAATTTCTTCTATCTCCTTCAAGGCGGTGCGCAGACCCTTTTCAACCCTTGCTATACCAACATTTTCCCACATTGTTTTCTGAAGTCGACGTTGTAATACAAGGGGTGAATATAAACCTTTTCGGCCACTCAGACTTTTAATATTCCCAGCAGCTTCTTCTTGTCCCTGGGAACAATCAAGAGGCTTCTGACCTATACACTCTTTAGCTGCAGCTTTACCGGCTATATATCCAAAGACAAAAAGCTCAGCAAGGGAAACCGATCCTAAGCGGTTGGCACCGTGAATGCCTCCCATAGCCTGCCCAGCCGCATATAACCCGGGTACACTGCTTTGTCCCGAAGTATTAACCATTATCCCCCCCATAAAGTAATGGGCGGTGGGAGTTACATCCCAGGGCTTTTTCCAGCGATAAGCATCTTCGCCATAGGCAAAGCGGACAATATTTAGCTGGCCCCTTTCTTTTCTCACATTCCACATCTGTCTCCCCTCTGGTAAAGCAAGGTTGGGTTCCAGATCGAGAAGCAGCCCTCCGTATTCAGTGCCTCCACCCCTGGAGAGTTCCACTGCCATGGCATTAGTAACCTGAGCACGGGTCATCGTCCCCAACCCTGAAAGAATTACCTCTCCATTTCTATTACGAATCAGTCCCTTCGGTGCGGCCAAGCTTGGCTCGCCGACATACACACCACACACGGAAGCGGGATGAGTTAGCCCAAATGGCATGAATTGAACTTGCTCCATGTCAATTAATTTTGCCCCTACGTTATAAGCAAGAGCGTAACCGTCACCGTTTACACCAGAGTTACAGTCAGTATGCGGATAATAAAGCCATCCTGCTCCACCGGTAGCTATGATTACTGCTCCAGCACGGATCAGAAAAACTTCACCCCGGCATATGTCGAAGCAAACAGCTCCTGCGACATGTTCCCCGCTGCACAACAGACTAGATGCAAGGACTTCTTCAAAAACCCTGATATTTGACCTTGCCGCTCCTGCCCGCAAGGCATTCCCCATACTGATACCCCCGCCGGGAGGGCAACCTATAGAACGAGGTAAAGAATGACCACCTATTAGATAGGCAACATCACTGCCGATTAGCCCTTTATTGTTCCTCTGAAACAAATGGCCATAACTTTCCAGCAATTGTACACCAAATGGATTCATCTCCGCCATGATCCATGCAAGTTCGGGATCGTTGAGATACTCACCCCCTTTCAAAAGATCCTGGTAGAAAAGCTCCAAGCTGTCACCTTCAACCACCCCGGGAAAAGATGTCAGCCCCATAGAAATACGCGTATCTCCATATCCAAGGGGCTCTTTTGAAACCAAAATTACATTAGCTCCGTATTCTGCCGCTGTTACAGCAGCTGTAATTCCCGCTCCCCCTCCGCCCAGGCATAAAACATCACATGACTCTACTCTCACAATATCTCTTCCCTCCTTTTCGATTTAAAAAGAAATAGAGTTTGGTATCGTTAGTTATACTGTTTCGTAACCTGAACGTTTTTTCTCCAAGTATAATTTACCACCCAGCAAAAGCATTAGAATCAGTCCTGGAAATATAGTATGCCATAGTGGAGCAATCAGGAATAAAGCGGCAATTATCATCACAGCTCTTTCAAGCAACACCAGTTTTCGGATCAAATAACCACCACTTGCAACGGCCAAACAAAATACTCCTAAAAAAGCCGTAACAGTTACCAATAAAATTCTAGCTGGAGAACCTATTAATAACAAGGCAGGCCCGTAAACAAACATAAAAGGAACGATATAGCCTGCTAAACCTAGTCGGAAAGCAGTCCATCCCGTCTTCCAGATATTCGCTCCAGCTAAACCTGCGGCAGCATAAGAGGTAATGGCAACCGGAGGAGTAATTAAGGACAGGCATGCAAAGTAAAAACAAAACATATGGGCTACATAAGGTTCAATGCCAAAATAAAGGAGAGCAGGTATAACGGTGGCAGCCTGAATAACATAAGCCGCTGAAGTAGGCATACCCATTCCAAGAATAATAGCTAACAACATGGCTAAAATTAAAGCAGGTATTTGATACCCTCCAGATAAACTCATAAAAAGAGTACCAATGCGATGGCCGGAACCAGTAAGTTCAATACTCCCAATTATTATACCAGCAGCCGAAGTAGCAACAATAACAACAAGCATTCCCCTGGCTCCATTAATGAGTGCTTCCAGTAAATCCTTCAGGCCTAATCGGGTCGTTGAACGTAACTGGCTGAACAATATTGCCGAGATTACACCAGCCCCAGCAGCCATACGTGGAGTATAACCACTAAACAATATAAATAACAATACCAGAATCGGAATTAACATATGCCCATAATCTTTAATAGTTTGTTTAGCACTTATTTCTGGTTCTACCCCGGATAGGTTAAGACGTAAAGCTTCGAGATGCACAGAAACGAGTAAGCCCCAATAAAAAAGCAATGCGGGGATTATAGCAAACTTCAGAATTTGAATGTACGGGATACCACTAAATGCTGACATAACAAAGGCTGCAGCACCCATAACCGGAGGCATTATCTGGCCTCCTGTGGAAGCAACCGCTTCAACCGCTCCAGCAAAATGTGCAGGATAACCTATTTTTTTCATCATAGGAATAGTTACACTGCCCGTGGTCATTACATTAGCTGTTCCGCTGCCTGAAATAGTACCCATCAGGCCGCTGGCCAACACTGCGACCTTGGCCGGGCCTCCCGGGGATCGTCCGGCGAGAGAAACCGCAAGGTTATTCATTAACAGAGATCCCCCGCTCTTCATTAATATTGCCGCAAAGACAATAAAAAGAGCGATTTCGTTTGCTGACACTCCCAAAGGAATGCCAAATATACCTGCTGTGGAAAGATACTGGAAATCGAGAAACTGTGTCCAGGTTATAGTTACTGAACGAAATGCCCCTGGCAAAAAAGGACCAACAAAAATGTATGCCAGAAAACACAGGACCACAGTCAGGAGACTATTGCCCACTATCCTGCGAACAGCCTCCAGGATCAGCAAAATCGCTAATACTGCTAAAACCTTTTCCAACGTGCTCAATGGTGTAATCAAGCTAAATCTTTCTGCTGTTATCCAATCGTAACGAAACAGCGGATAAGCTGTAACAACAATAGAAGCAAGAGCCAGGAGATAGTCTAAAAAATGCAAACGTGAAATTCCTTTTTTAGATATAGGGTAAATAATGAATACCATTATTAAACCCAAGCCAAGGTGTATGGCTCTCTGCTTAAGGGCATCAAAACTTCCCCAGAGACCAGTGTAGATATGAAATAATGCCAAAGTAACTCCAACCGATGCGACTACACAAGTATAAAACTTTTGGCTATCCCAATAATACGGGCGGTTATTTGAATTCAACGTTAAACCTCCCTTTTTGTTGTTAAAACCTCAATAAACCCCCAACCAAACTTTTTAAAGAAAATATCAGGAACAAAGGATACAAAAAGAATAGAGCAATACTTCTGCACCCCTGATACAGGGGTGCAGAAGCGATCAGCAATTATCTTTTGAGGTTTAATAAATTACTTCATCCATCCACGCTCACGGTAATAGCGTTCTGCGCCAGGATGCATGGGAATACCAGTATCCATAGCCATATCCTCTAACCGGGCATATGACATGGACTTTAGAACATCAGGGTAGCTATCAAATTTTTCAGCTATTGTTTTCACGATACTATAAGCTACATCTTCAGGGAAATCGTCACGCACAATGATATGTGCCCGGACGGCTATCCCTTTCACCGGATAATCGACTCCTTCATAAAGCCCTGCCGGCAGGGTATATGGCTCGACTCCTTGAAATTTTGCTAATTCCGCCAACTTATCCTCAGGAATAGACAACAAGCTGATGGATCTTTGAGAACCTACATTGATCACAGGGGCAAAGGGAAAAGGTACGGTAACAAACAGCAATGCATCAAGATGCCGGTCAACCATCTGCTGAGCCGCGTCATTAAAAGAAAGAAACTGCACCGACATGTCATCATAGGACATACCATACAAATTTAACAAACGCTGGGATTGTACATCGCAAGAAAGTCCCTTGGCTCCCGGGCTAACTCTTTTCCCTTTTAAATCTTCTATGGATTTAATATCTGAATCGGACCAGACGACAATATGGGTGGTCTGGGGATAAAAAGCGGCCAGGTTTCGGATATCCCTAATCTCACCCATATCCTTAAAATAACCTTCTCCCGCCCAGGCTTCAGCAGTAGTATCCGTTAAGCAGAAAGCTACTTCAAACTGGCCTTGATGTACTCCCACGACATTACCTGAAGTAGTACTGGGTAGAATAGACCCGGTAATATTTGAATTGGCTTTTTTGATATCTTCCAGCATAGCACCGCCAATAACCTGCCAGGCCCCACCTGCTGTAATAGTCCCCCAACGGATATCAATTCTGGTAGGCTCCGGCTTGTCGGGCTCAGGAACTGGTCCTTCAGTATCGGCAGGAGGCTTAACCTCCGGTTCCACAACTTTCTGGCCACAACCTGTGAGAATTAAAGATGAGAATAAAACTATCACCAAAAACCAGACAACATAGCGAATTTTTTGAGAAAACATTAGTAATTCCCCCTTTTTTTATTAAAAATTAAAAATTAAATACTTCGACTGTTCCTTGTATTTTTTTTATCTTAAAGTTCACCCCCCCCTCTCAAAATTTGCAAACATAGGGCAATATAACTCCTATTTGAAATTTTCTATACATTGTGTTTAAGCTGTGACCCTCACATTCACCCTTGCAAAAGATACAGAAGATTTTTTTAAGAACAACTCCAACCATTTCTTACGTATCCCTTTTTATACTTTTACTAAAGAAAATTTTCTATGTGCACTTTTCCATGCCCCATGGGCAGAATACGTTCAAAAATTTCCCGGGCTTCAGGATCTGAAACGGGAGGCTTGGTGGCATCGATGATCATCTTTCCGCCTACCCGCTGCCAGGAAGGGGTTCCTGGAGGAAACAGTTCCTTTGCCGTGGGATCCATAGAGTGGATCCTACTGCCGGGCAAGATAATAATATCCTCATCCGGGTTGACGCGCGTGTTTATGGACCAAAGTATTTCCCAGTAGTTAAAGATATTTACATCGTCATCAACAGCAATGGCTACCTTAGGATGAAGATATTCTCCGGATAGAGCGGCCATGAGAACGTTTTTGGCCTCCCCGTAAAAGCGCGGGGTCATCTGTACTGCCACTCCAAAAATACCGGGCAAAACGAGCACATTTTTTATATCAGCAAAGCCGCCCACTGAGCGGATTCGGTCATAAATCGCCGCCCCCATTGGCACTTTGTGGAAAATACAACCCTCCATTTCTGAACCGTTTTGCAGGTTTTTGAAAATAGCATCTTTACGCATGGTAATGGCCTGAATTTCGATTACCGGGTTTTGCCCGGTTCCAGATATGTAATAGTCCTGGAATTCTGAAAAAGGACCCTCATCTTCACGGTAGCCTGGTAATACGTGCCCTTCCAGAACAATCTCTGCATCAAAGGGCACTTCAATGTCTATGGTCTCGCACTTAACTGTCTTTACCGGCTCACCCAGCAGCCCACCGGCCAGCTCCAGTTCATCCATCTCGTAAGGACCTGTTGTAGCAGCAGCCATATAGTATAGGGGGTGGTGGCCGATGAAAATGGCTATGGGCATAGGTTCATTTTTTGCTTCATATTTCTGCAGATTTATGCTGGTATGTCTGGGAACAAGGAGAATCCCGGTCTTGTTGCGGCCTTTCACCTGCAGCCTGTGGAAACTCATGTTTCTTATGCCTGTGTCAGGGTCTTTGGTTATACATAGCCCTGCCGTGATAAAAGCGCCGGCATCCTTGGTGCCTCCTATATGAATGGGAAACTTGGAGAGATCAACATCTTCTCCTTTAAGTATTACATCCTTTACGGGACCGGTTTCCACGGATTCAGGGATATATCTGTTCTTCATCTTCCCAGCAACGGTACTAATCAGGTTTTCCATCTCTGTTTCAAATGCAAGGGCAGCATGGGAATAGTTGGCAGGTGCCTGCCCAAGGGAACGCCAGCCGGGGAAACCCTCTAAATTGTTGAATAATAGAGCTTTCTCTCTGGACTGCCAGAGCAAGGCTCCCATTTCTGTTAAGGGATCTACTGAACTATTGATCTCCAGTAATTCACCTGCAGCTTCCAGCTGCCCTATCCAGGTTCGCATGTCTTTACCCATCTTTCAATTCCCCTTTTTCGTGCAAAATAATTGTTTTAATCGTAATTACCCTCCACTATTTTTACGTCGATCCAATATTCGACGCGATTTAATTCTCTGGTCCACGTTTAACTCTTTCTGTAATTCACCGGGAGAAAAAAATTCGACTGGCACTTGAATGCCTACCTGCGTTTTTAACGAATGTTTTATCTTCTGGTGTAGCTCTTTTTGCTTCTCACCAAGAAGATCCGTTTCTACCTGGAGAATAATATGATCCTGGTCATTTACTTTGTCAATAACAATTCTATATTCATTGCCGATTTCGGGGAGACGGTGTAAGGCCCCTTCAACAGCAGTTGGGTATACTGTTATCCCTTTAACCTTGAGCATTTCATCTGTGCGCCCTGCAATTTTTATAATACGTCTGAAAGTACACCCACATTTGCACGGTGTATTTACAATTGTAGCTATATCACCAATCATATAGCGGATCACCGGTGCGGCCTCTTTAAAAAGAGATGTAATAACAAGTGCACCCTCTTTTCCATCAGGAAGCGACTGCTTTGAAACAGGATCTACAACTTCAAAAAAATAACCATCCTCGTTGATATGCATACCATTTTGTTCCCGGCATTCCCAGGCGGGCGCTCCTGTCTCAACTGAACCGTAGTTGTTGTAAGATTTACACCCCCATTTTCCCTCAATTCTATCCCTCATCTCTTCAGTAAGAGATTCCGCTGTATGAAACATAGCTTTGATTTTAAAGTCTTTCTTAAGATCATAACCCATCTCCTCAGCTACTTCAGCAAGGCGGAGAGCATATGCTCCTGTTGTACCGATAACGGTTGTCCCCCACCTGTGAGCAATCTCTACTTGCCTTTCACTGGGTGTCACTGCCCCGCTCCCGGCAGGTATAATTGTAGCTCCTAGTTTTAATGCTCCCTCTGTAGAAGTAAATCCAACAATAAATGGAGCATAAGTAAAAGCGATCTGCACCAGATCTCCCTGAAGAACACCCTGCGCCGCCAAACGTCTTGCCCAAAAATTAGTAATGATATCCCAATCGCGAGCCGTATGGAAGATAGGCTTAGGGAAACCTGTGGAGCCTGAACTGGCTTGAATTCTGTAGCAGGGGTAATCCCCCTGATAGTCACCAAAGGGAGGGAAATCCCGTAAACTTTGCTCCAGGTCCTCCTTGCTAATTATTGGAAGTTTTTGGATATCTTCCATATCCCTGATACGAGAAATATCTATCCCCTCAGCCTGCCATCTGCGGCGGTAAAAAGGAACTTTATGCCAGGCAGAATTCAGGAGACGCTGAAACCCCTGATTCTGGATAGCCGCAATAGTCTCCCGGCTGGCCGTTTCAATAGTGTAACTATCTGGTGGATGAGGATAGTTAATAATTGTTGTACTCATTGATATCCACCTTCATCCTTTCAGTTTATTAAAAATGTTTACAGAATATATTTTTTACCATTTACTTAACCCATAACTATCCCAATTCGCTCTTATTTTGGCCAAGGCATCCTCATCAGGCAGGACGGGGGTACCACTGGGACGACGGTTTTCTGATGCCAGTTTTTTAGTCGCATCAATGGCCATTTTGCCGATATAGGAGAATTCTGTATAACCCGTCTCCGGATTTACATCCTCTCTTCCGGAAGCCGCCGGATTTAGGGGGTAAACACCCATCTCAGGTATGATAATTACATCCTTGGCGGGATCCATACGGGTAGCGATTGCCCAATCGACAGCCTCCTGGTCAAAAATATCGATGTCTTCATCTACGACAACGGCATAGTTTGCAGCAGCCATTCCCTGGCCACTGCTCAGGGCTGCCAAACCAGCCTGCTTGCCCCATCCGGGAAAGCGTTTGCTGATCTGAACTACGACCTTATAACCACGGGACTTATGAGGCGCCCAAAATTCCCTGAAACCAACTACTGTACGCTTTAACACATTAAAATTGTTGGCTTGAATAGCCGGCATTCTGATCATTTCGCCTTCGTTATTTGGGTGTCCAAGTATACAACCCTGATAGACAGGATCTTTTCTTGTGGTAATTGCTGTAACATGGAACTGCGGCAGCATCATGGGTTCCTCATAATATCCCATCCATTCTGCAAAAGGACCTTCAATACGTGCATTAGCAGGATCGATATTCAGTTCTCCTTCTAAGACTATTTCTGCATGAGATGGTACCAGAAGGTCAATTGTTTTACATTTGACCATCTCCACAGGTTCCCCACGCAGGCCACCTGCAAGCTCAAATTCATCGTCAACATATGATGCCATTTTCGTAGTGGAAACAATATTTATCACAGGGTCAACACCCAGGGCAATGGCCAGTGGCATTTTCTTTAACCCCTTAGCTCTGGCAAGACCGACATGAATACCGATATCCTGAGTAGCACAGCACATTACACCAGTGGTTCTATCGTCATGAATCATTACACGGTACATCCCGGTATTTAATCCATTCGCGGAGTTAGACATATCCTTTGTAATTATATTGGTCATGGTAATGTATGGTCCGCCATCCAAAGGGCTCCATTTAAACACGGGTAACTTACTTAATTTTACTTCATCACCGGTCATTACAACTTCCTGACAAGGTGCATCAGTGGTGATAACCGGTTTCTTCCACATGCTTTTATCTTCCATCACTTCTGCAATCCTGTTGCGAATCTTCAGGAAATTTTCTTTGTCACTATCTCCCGGTTCAATTTCCAGGGCCATACAGTTACGCTTCAGGGTACCATGCACGTTCATTGCCAGTGGAATATCATAACCCTTGGCTCTAAAAACCACAGCCGGTCCAAGCTTATCAGCCAATTCCCAGGTAAGTGCCGATATCTCATAGCCATTTTCCAATTCCCTTTCAATATTTATTAATTCTTCCTTATGTTTTAAGTAGTCCATAAATTCACGTAAATCTTTGTATGCCATTCTCTTTCCTCCTCGTGATCATTAAGCCCTTAAAAACTGCCAAGTCTCCTTTAGGATCAAACTTAAATGCTTTTAACAAAAACAAAACTAAATGAAAGTCCACTTAAAAAAACTAACAGACGTCTGTTTATTTAATTATAACTTCTGTTGGTTCATTTTGTCAAGAGGGCAATGCAAAATTTTATAAATTATTTTAATTATTTTTTTAACGACAATATATTTATTGTACTGAATAATATATCTAATTAAATCCTTCCAGATTTAAACAAGGATATATGCCGGCTAAGAAGAATAATATAAAGGAAAGTTAAAAAATATCTTCATTCTGGGAGGCTGTAAAAAATGCAAACCCTATATATCTTTTTGGCTGTTCCGGCTGCGATAGTTCTTTTTATTATTTTCGGCTACAACCGCCTCATAGCAAAACGTAATATGGTTGATAATTCATGGCACAACATTGATACCCTGCTCCAAAAACGCTATGACCTTGTTCCTAATCTGGTAAATACAGTTAAAGGTTATGCCAGGCATGAAAAAGAATTGCTGGAGAACATCACTAAAGCTCGTTCTGCCTGGATGAATGCCACAAACGTGAAAGAAAATGCTGAAGCGGAAAATATGCTGGGAGGAGCACTGAAAACCCTTTTTGCGGTGGCTGAAAACTACCCTGAACTTAAGGCCAACGAAAATTTTAAACTGCTGCAGGAAGAGCTGTCCGGGATTGAAAGCAAAATTGCATATGCCCGCCAGCGCTACAACCGTACGGTTATGTCCTACAATACATCAATACAGCACTTTCCCACAAATATTCTTGCCGGTTTCTTCAAATTTACCACCCGGGACTATTTCCAGGTAGAAGAAGAGGCCGCCAGAAGAGCGGTAAAAGTGGAATTTTAGTGTAAAAGCTGAGAGGTGGAATACCATGTTAATGCCTGTTTACGGACATATTAAAGCAAACCGGACGCGTACTTTTTTTCTCTTTTTCGGCTTTTCCCTGCTTTTTTTTGCTATGGGTTATGCCCTTGGATGGTACATGGGAGAGCCCCTTATGGGCATTATTATTGCGGCTGTTATCGCGGTCTTTGTGATCCTGATCAGTTACTATTCCGGTCATAATATCGTCACTTCCATGGCTGGGGCTCATCCAGTCAATAAGGAGAAAGAACCATATCTTTACCATACCGTTGAAGGCCTTAGTATCGCTGCAGGTATTCCGACACCTCAAACATACATTATCGAAACGGATATACCTAACGCATTCGCCGCCGGGAGGCGTCCAGAAAAAGCGATAGTGGCAGTAACCAGAGGGCTTTTAAACAGGCTGAACAGGTTGGAACTGGAAGGAGTTATTGCCCACGAACTCTCCCATATCCGCAATTATGATATTCTAATTGCAACAATGGCCATAGTTCTGGCCGGGACAATTGTATTTGTAAGCGAAATTGCCAGGCGCAGCATGTGGTACGGCCGTATGGGCGGCAGACGGAGAAATTCAGGAAAAAGTCAGGGGCTGGTTATAGTGGTCGTCATTGTTCTGGCCATCCTGGCCCCTATTTTTGCCCGCATCCTCCAGTTTGCCATTTCAAGGGAAAGAGAATACCTGGCTGATGCCAGCGCGGTGGAATTAACCGGTTATCCTGAAGGGCTGGCCAGTGCCCTTGAGAAAATTTCGGGGCAGCAGATCCAGGATGGCCCCCTTGACAAACAGGCCCTGCAGGGTCTTTACATCGTTAACCCTGCCTTACGTGCCAGGGGTTCAGCTTCCCATATCTTTGCCACACATCCTCCTATGGATAAAAGAGTAAAGAGGCTGAGGGAAATGTAGCAAGAAGAAGTATAAAGCCCTGAAAAACAAGTCCGGGAAATTTTACACCGGAAGCAGGAACCTATTCAGCATTCCCGGAACCATCATCGGCAGCATTTTGTTTTAACCTGGGTAAAGCATAAAGATAATACCAGATTAGCGTGGCGATAACAAATAACAGACTTATGATAACCGGTGTCTTTCCCATTTCCGCTATAAGCAGTCCTAAGCCAATTATTCCTATAAACTGCATCCAGGGGTAAAAAGGTGAGCGAAACGATGGTTGATAATCCCGGTCGTTTCTTTTTCTCAGAACAAGCACAGCAATGTTTACAAGTATATATGTGAGTATAAGCAGCGTTGACGCTACCTCAACCAGCAATTCGAGCTTCAACAATAGAATAATAACCACCATAAATCCACCGGTAAAAAGTATGGAAAAATAAGGGGTTTGGAATCTGGACCCAATATACTGAAAATAATGGGGTAAAAGGCCGTCCCTGCTCATGGCCATAGGATAACGGGAGGCAGATGCAATACCCGCATTAGCAGTAGTAATTAAGGCAAGAAATGCCCCGACTCCCAGTATTATTACTCCCAAATTTCCTGCAAACACCAGAGCAGCATCTGAAACTGGAGTAATTGATCTTTCCAGGACAAAATTATCCAGTACACCTACAGTTATAAAAACTACGGTTCCATAAAAAAACCCAACAACAAGAAGAGATAGAATCATGCTGATGGGGATAATCCGTTCAGGTCTTTTTACCTCTTCGGCCAGCCCTGTAACTACCAGTAAACCTCCAAAGGAAATAAAGACAAAGCCTGCTGTTGAAAAAAGGGCTCTAAAATCCAGTATAAAAGGAGAATATTTAACCAAAGAAACAAAAGGCAGGCAGACCATAGATGACAAAAAATAGCAGAGCGGCGAAAAGGACGACAACCGAATAAATCTGGATTCTTCCAACCAGTTTAATGCCTAAAAGGTTAACAGCAATAAATAAAATACAAAAAAAGAGAGCAGTGAGCGTTAAAGACAGATCAGTAATTAAGGATACATATGCACCTAATCCTATGAGAGCAAACGAACTTTTTAAACTTATGGAAAACCAGCGCGCAAACCCTGCAGCTGCACCAACTCCGTATTCCATACTCCTGCTCACAAAATAATAAATTCCCCCTGCTTTAGGCACTATGCTTGACCCACAATGCATCCAAATTATGGAGATAGGTACCTGTAATGTTTAAGTACAGTATTGAGTTCATTCAACCCTTTCCATATCACCTTGGCACCAGGTTCACCGTCTCCTTTGCGTCCCAGGAATCCGCCAAGCTTGGCGAGATAAGACACGGCCTCTTTAATCGTTGGAGCGGTTTGGGGAGAAATGGAAGTTCGATTGGCTATACAATACAAGACCTTCCATTCCTCTTCCTCGAAGAACATTGTACACAGCTCCTCCGGATAATGTCTGGCCAGGTAGGTCATACCCAGGATGCGAACAGAAATAATCGAATAGACGAGAATTAATTTTTGTATGCGTTCTGCTGTCCGGTTTTGCAATTTTTCGATTTCACAGCCACTTTTAAAAATGTAGTGGAAGCGCTCAATCTTCCACCTGTGTATATACCAGTTTACCTTCTCTACGGCTTCGTCTATGTTGACGATGTCCATACTTGTAGTCAAGTACCATTCGATGGGGTCCACCCCCTCGGGAGGTTTGATTTCTTGAACATGTACGATTGATAAAGCTACAGTCCCGTTTTTAATAAATTTTTTGGGCATATTGACAGGAGCTTGCATATGCACCCGGCTAGATCGGATTTCGAGTATGGCTTCTCGCTTAGCCAGATTCCTGCGCGTATCCCTGGGGATTCCAACAACGATTTTACCCGCTGGTGGTTCATTTTTGACTTTGTCAAACAACTTGCAGGCTTCCGTTGTTATTCGATTCTGAACCACGCGTATCAAAAAATCTTGCTGGTTGGCGATAGCATGATCAAAAAACTCATAGATATCCGCTTCACGGTCACCAACGTGAACCAAGCGGATTCCTTTCGAAATGCCAGACTGACTTTTGTCCATACTTTTGATCCATTTATAGCTTTCCTTTTCTTCAATCGGC
>JAUSPO010000100.1 GCA_030656575.1 Bacillota bacterium | reverse complement strand
CTACTCAGATAAAAGACAAGTGAAGCTTGGGGACGGTTCGAGCGTCACCGTAGCGTAGCGAAGGTCCGAAGGGAAGACGATGGAACCGTCCCCATGCTTTGCGTCCCGAGCAACTAAGTAACCTAATGGCTGAGTAGTTACAAAAGAGTATTTATTATAGTTTTAATGTTGACAAACTACTAGAGCTTACCAAATCATTTCTACCAAGGTTCTTAATGATTTTGGGAGATAGAAGATCCAGATACTGCTGTTTCCTATCTTAAAAGATGGTATTTCTGGGCCACCCACAGTCGTCTTGAGCCCATAAAAGAGGCTACTTACGTTATTAAAAGACACTGGGATGGAATCATCCAGTATATTACCAGCAGAATCAACAATGGAATCCTTGAAGGTATTAATAGTCTCATTCAGGCAACCAAAAGAAAGGCCCGAGGATATCGCAATACCAAAAACCTCATCAGTATCATTTATCTTACGTGTAGTAAGCTTCAAATGGATTTACCCAAGGCATTTTTGTAGTTTCACTGATGAGAAAAAAGCTCAGATAAAAGGAATCTTGAATCTCCAGTATTGCCAAATATGTTAATTCCCTTATGCAAGGCAAAATAATGTCTTAATAATGTTATCCATCTAAGTTTATTGCCCTGTCAGTTCCAAAAAGGGTGACTATTCCAGTGTCAAAGAAAGTAACTCGAAACACTGCATACATTTCTTGATTGATCTTTTCAGCCCATTCATCCGCATGTTTTTTGCCACATGTACTACAAATGCGACTCTTGCAGGTATGGGGTATTGTTTTTGTGTTGCCGCATTCTTCACACATGTACACAGAATAACCTTGCTCTGGATCCATACAAGAAAGCATTTTTTTCTACTTCTTTGATTTCTACCTGCCGTAAAGGGTATGGCTGGTTTTGTTGATATTCTTCCCAGTTGTTATTTAATTCCAGTATCAGTTTAAATGTCAGCAAGATAGAAACACCTGATTCAATTATAGTTGCGTTCGATATATTAGCACCAATCATGGATTTAGAATATCATTAAACTCAATTGGCAACAACTTCTTACTTGCCTCCCCTAATTGCCATTTGCTAGGATGTTTATAAATTCCTATACGTTCAAAAAGGGTGATTTTTATTGTGATTTAGTGTCAATTAAGGTGACTCGTAACAGTTACGCCGTCCCCAGAAACAGGAAATTTTTATATTCCAGGTTATTGTAATCCATGGTTAAGCAAGTTAAAATTATAGAAGACAAACAAATATTCAAGAAGCAGGTTGAAAGGCGGTGGATTCGTGGGTAATAGAGTAAAGTCAATACACCTAACTGCTGAAGATGACATTAATCCTGTTGCTGTAACAACGGTCAAATTTGACAATTTTCAATCACCAGTTGCTGTTTTGGACCGCTACTGTACCAATCCGGATTGTGATTGCAGGGACACAAATCTCAGATTCCATGAAATAGTTGACAATAGAATAAAGGACAAGCTTTTTGAAATTAAAATTAATGTGGATACCTGGGAAACAGTCAGTTATCAGGTTTATCGAAGAGATATTGAGAGTGAGAATATGTACAGGGAATTTATTAGAGATATTGATGAGAAAACCAAGTTAAATATCAAAAAGAGATTTGAAGACGGGAAAAAATTTGGCGGTGATACTTTAAAGGATCGTATTGATTATGATCCCATACGGACGAATGAAATGATCTACTATGACGAAGTCTTTAATTCAAAGGATTACAACAGGCTTATGTTTGAGAATAAAGGCATTGATTATGTTGTATTAGACGCTTACTGCACCAATCCCAAATGCCATTGCAACGAAGTTTTGCTTGCTTTTTATGAGATAGATGCGTCAGAGGAAACATCCTCTTTACTCTTTACCCTGCTGTTAAAATTTAAGCGAGGCAAATATACAATTGAAGACAAAGATGATCGCATAGATAGGAAGGAAATAAAAGAAAACTACAATCTTTTCATGGAAAAACTAAACGACCCAGATTATATGCTGTACAAAGAAAGATACGCCATAATGAAGACCTTACGCGTTACCTTGGGACTGAATACAGCAGCAACGGTTGTCAACCGGCAAAATATTATCTCGGAAAATTTGGATAATAACAAAGTTGGTCGCAACGAACATTGCCCTTGTGGAAGCGGCAAGAAATACAAAAAGTGTTGCGCCAAACAATGACCGGCATAATGGAAAGAGAAATGATCTGCCTGGCACATGAGGTCCGCTTGCGCAAAGAGTTTTTTGGTGGGTTGGTATTTAACCGGGATAGCGGTACAGTAATAGATGTTGACCGGGAAGCATTTTCCTTACTTTCGCTCTTGGAAGAAAAACGTGCTGTAAAAGCAGAAGATCTGCTGAATGCTTTCCTGGGGGAGGACAGGCATGCTGCAAACCGCAAAAAAATTGCAACTGGGGTCTTGCAGCAATTCTTCCAGTTGGGTATAGTCACCCTATCCCGGGAGATTTCGCCGCCAGCACCCTGCTTTGGTGATAAACAGGTTCAGAATCCGGGAAATATGTCCCGCCAACCTGTCGCTTCGTCGCCCAAAAATGACACCCATTCCCTTTCCATCCCTGAAACAGTCCACTGGGCCATAACATTTCGCTGCCTGGAGAACTGTCCGGATTGCTATGCCCGGCGTTATCGTGAGCAAGGCCTTGACGAGCTTGGCACTGCTGACGCCTTGCAGGTTGTTGAAACCCTTGCTCACTGGGGTGTTTTTCAACTGGCAGTCGGCGGTGGAGAGCCTTTGCTGCGGCCCGATCTCCCTTTAATAGCCCGGGTGGCAAAGGAGAGCGGATTGGTGCTGCATATCACCACAGGTTTAGTTGAAGGTTTTAACTTTGAACTGCTGGAACAGTTGGCTCCAGCCGTAAAATCCCTGCATATTGGTATCAAACAAGACCGCCTGCTTGCCCGGCCCCAGCTTGAAGGGGCGCTTCTTCAGCGCATCGTCCATGCGGCGCACGCTTTAGGCCTGAGCACGGGAGCCAACCTTATCCTGTGCAACACAGTGATCAAGCACTTCGCACAGCTTTTGGAATACCTGATCCAGGCCGGTTTCAAAAGGGTTATCTTGCTTCGTTATAAGCCTCCCTTTGATGTTAGCCGCTGGCTTGCAGAGAATCCATCACCGGAAACCCTCAGGCATTTCCATAATGTTCTGTGGGAAGTAGCAAAGTTATACCCCCATCTTGAGATTAGACTGGACTGCGCCCTTAGTTTTTTGCAACGCAATCTTACTCCTGACGCTGCCCTCGCTGCCGGTCTTCGTGGCTGTGTTGCCGCCAGTCGGGTGTTGGCAATATCTGCCGATGGTTCTATGTACCCCTGCTCACAGCTTATGAGCCCCAGATTTAAGGCCGGAAATATTTTAAACGAAGATTTTTCTTCTGCTTGGAGAAACGGCAAAGCTATGAAAAAATACCGGTTTTTTCGTGATAAACGCAAGTTTCTGGAAACAAAATGCGGGGCTTGCAGGGCTAGGAAGCAATGCGGGGGATGCAGAGTTTTTGCCCAAAATGCTCTGGGAGAGGATCCGGGCTGTGAGGATCCCCTCTTTCCATCCGTTCAGCAACTGGGACGTGAAGGGCGTAAAGCCGCTCTCATAGAGTATTTCAAAATGCACTTCTCCATCAGCGTGGGTAAGTATATAGACTACTTCCAGGTTGGCCAGAACAGGGCGATCAAAGAACTCAAAAACACTGCCTGGTTAAGACAGGAAAATCCACTATCAAGCGGCAGGAAAATGGCGGATAGCTATATCAGACACGATTCTTACCTTTTGAAAGAGGTCCAGGCAAGCATTGGTTTTACATCAGGAGGCGCACCTTATGTTCCGCTGGAAACAATTAAACAATGGCTGGCAGAACCGGATTTGCGCTGTTATCCAAGATGGCTGCTTTCCGAGCATGGAGATTAAACAGAATATGAATTGCATTTTATCGCAGCAGGAGGGAGTACGAAAAATGAAAATCATTAGTATTCGCAAAGGCTTTGCGTCTGATCACAGTTCCACTTCTTATGAATTCTTGGCCATAGACCGCCCTTTAGACAAAAAAGCAAGGGCTGCCGTTTCGTCGCTGTCAAGCAGGGCTCACCCAACCCCACGCAGCGTGAGCTTTATTTATCATGCTGACGGTTATGATATACCCGGTGGCTGGGAACCGCTTATGCGTAATTATTACGATGTCATGTACTCTGAGAGCTATGACTGGTGGCAACTGGTAATAGCTTTTCCCCTACCTCCGCAACAGCAGGAAGAACTTATGAAGTATTCATTTGACGGCGTTGAAGATATGGGAGTGGATGTCTCTATCTACGGTGAGAGAGCAGTTGTAACCATTAACTGCCGCCTTCAACCTTTTGGCCCCTATTACAATGAGCCATGGGAGTCATTTGATGCTGAAGATGACGAAGATGATAATAATCCGGAAGCTGAGCTTGATGTTGAAACAAACGATTCCCTGCTGCTCCTGCTAACTAAAATTAGAGAACAGTTGAGGAAAGGTGATTATCGTGCACTCTACGAGGTCTGGAAGAAATATGCCTACCCAGAAGATGAAGATGAGGAAGATGAAGAGGAATGGCCGAAACCCCCTGTCCCAAAGGAAAAAGACACAGGTGAAGAAATCATAGCAGAGTTTGCAGGAATGCTGGATCTGATTTAATCTAGATGAGGACTTATCCTGTTGGTGTTTTATAAGCTCTTTCACTTTTTCATAGTTAAATTCACAACTGGCATTTTCCAAACCGTCTGTTGTGATAACAAATATAACCTTGCCGGGTCTTTCCTCCTCACTGGTCACTGACAACCTTGAGCCCACATCAAAAATGGTTTTTCCCACAGCATCCAATAGGGGCTAGTGCACCCTCTTACATAATACTCCTTACCTGTTAGCCTGGCTTTATTGATATCAAGGCCATTCCATAATATCTCGTACTTGTCATCGAAGAGGGCTACTGTAACAAGCGTATCACCTTCTACTTGTTTCTGCTTCTCAATAAAAGCATTAAAACCACCAATGGTATCACCGGCCTGGAAAAAATTCGTTATCGCTCTGGCCTTTGAGCTTAATAAAAAAGCAACCGGCAAGCTTTTAAGTGCTGCCGGTTACTCATTGTATATGCACCCGGATAGATCGGATTTCGAGTGTGGCTTCTCGCTTAGTCAGATTCCTGCGCGTATCCCTGGGGATTTCAACGACAATTTTACCTGCTGGTGGTTCATTTTTGACTTTGTCAAACAGCTTGCAGGCTTCCGTTGTTATTCGATTCTGAACCACGCGTATCAAAAAATCTTGCTGATTGGCGATAGCATGATCAAAAAACTCATAGATATCCGCTTCACGGTCACCAACGTGAACCAAGCGGATTCCTTTCGAAATGCCAGACTGACTTTTGTCCATACTTTTGATCCATTTATAGCTTTCCTTTTCTTCAATCGGC
>JAUSPO010000095.1 GCA_030656575.1 Bacillota bacterium | reverse complement strand
CAAATGTCGTAATACTGCAGGCCCGGCGACGACCTGGACGGCAGTTTTCCGCCGGGGAAGTCATTTTTCAAGCGGTATGGGGACACACCTCATTTTTCAAGCGGTATGGGGACACACCTCTTAAAGAGGAATGTCCCCTATGCCTGTGCTGAACCTTAGAATTATTTGCTCTAACTTGGAGCGAACTCCAGCCTTCCACATTTCCTTTACATACTACCTTACTCCAAAAGCAAGCTTAACATTTGCTTTATATTCCACTACTTTACCGTCATCCACATGTGCAGTTAAGTTCAACACTTCTACTCCACTAATACCGTCGACAGTCTCCGAGGCTTTTATAACAGCATCTTTAACAGCATCTTCCCATCCGGTATTTGATTCACCGATTAATTCAATTACTTTGGCTACTCCCATGTTTTTTTCTCCTTTATTTTAGATTTTTATAACTTATCATCTGATAGTTTTCCTCGTTCCTTTTGGTTCTATTCTAGGTTTTTAAAAGTAAAATCGTTATAATAACCAGGCAAAAAAATATTTGGCTTTTCACTGCCGAGAAGCATAATTACAGGCCTCGAACGACGGGGAGCCTGGTCTTCCTGAGGCATAAGAGAATATGTCAAAAGAAAAGTAAATAACGTCATGAGAAGGATAACTACCATGATAACAATTATTAAATAATGAGTTTCTTTTAACACTGTCTTTCCCCCAATCGTTTACTTACGCCGTAATGTTATTATTCTCGTATCTTCAATATTTATTAAAGAAAAAACAGGTCCTTTAAAAAGGGCCTGCAGCAGGAAAAATTGTAAATTAAATTATAACGCTTTTCAGGAGTTTTCCTTTAACCCCTTCATAACCTGCCTTTCCAGACGGGATACATGCGATTGGGATATCCCCAGGATTTGAGCAACTTCACCCTGACTTTTTTCCATAAAAAAACGTAAAACAATAACCTGCCTTTCACGGGGTGAAAGAGATTTTAATTTTTCCTGGAGAATCATCTTATTAAAAATGGTTTCCGTATCAAAAGAATTTTTTTCCTCTAAAGTCCCGCCTGTATTATCTTCATTCAGTGATAATACAGGGTACTGAAGTTCCATTAACCAGGTTATTTCTTCTTTTGGTAGTTTCAGCCTTTCCGCAAGTTCTTCCAGTCGGGGATGACGCTTTAATTCCTGCTGCAGGGCATCACGGCTTTTAATCATCTGGTAATACTGATTATGATAAGAGCGTGAAACCTTTAGAAGGTGCCCGTTTCGGCGCAAAAAAGATTTTATTTCACCCAAAATATAGGGAACGGCATATGTAGAAAACTTTGTTCCCCTTTCAGGATCGTAGTAAATTAGAGACTTAAGCAAACCAATACAGCCTTCCTGAAAGATATCATCGTATTCTGTAATTTCTGCAGGATACCTCCTACAGATAGCATGAACTAGAGGCAGGTTAAGATCGACTAATTTTCCCCTTGCTTCCAGGTCTCCTTCTTTATTTTTCTGGTATAATTTATCTAACTCTTTATCACTATACCCAGGCATAATATTATCCCCTTTAAATTATCCACTTTTAATGGTTATTCTCAGAATTAGTGCCAAATACTTTTGTCATTTTTATCACTGTACCTTTCCCCGGGGCAGACTCAATCATCACTTCGTCCATAAAATTTTCCATGATTGTAAAACCCATACCTGACCTCTCTAATTCAGGTTTATCTGTATAAAGAGGCTCACGGGCCATAGCAATATCTTCAATTCCTTTACCAGAATCATAAATTTCAATCATCAGTTTTTTATTTTCTACCAGTGCATTGATTTTAATAAGACCCTTGTCGTCTTCGTAAGCATGTAAAATGCTATTTGTCACTGCCTCTGAGACAGCAGTTTTTACTTCGTTCAATTCTTCCAGTGTAGGGTCAAGGCGTGCAGCAAAAGCGGCTACAACAACACGAACAAAACTTTCATTTTCCGACCTGGCTGGTACCTCCAGCATCATATAATTCATCAGCTTACACCTCCTAAAAAGTATGATTTAATCAACCCAGGCTCAAAATAGCTTTATTTTCGTCATTGGAGACGGGTATTATTTTCAATAGGCCCCCCATCTGCAAGATCTTTTTATTATGTGGTTTTAAACCGCAGATTATTACTTTTCCACCTCTTGCCATAACCTGCTTGTACCTTCCCAATATCGCCCCTATGCCGGAACTATCCATAAATGTCAGATATTCCAGATTTAAAATAAGGTTTTGCATAATATCATTTTTTTCCAATTCTTTTTCAACAGCTTGGCGAAAGACAGTGGAAGTATGGTGGTCAAGTTCTCCCTTTAGCCTTACAATAAGGTTCTTTTTTCGCCTGATTAACTGTACCTGCAAATGATAACCCCCTTTTGTTCAACAGCTTTACTGGAAAATAATTCTGCATATATCAGGAATTTCCTGCAAAAAAATAAAGCCCTAATTGGGCTTTATTAAATAAATATATTTTATCTGCCAAATTTAAGCCAGATTTCACTGTATCTTATAAAAAGCTGAAACAGGGATGCTCTTTCAACATCCCGGGAAACTTCTAAATCAACTTCTTTTAATATTTTTTCACCTTGCATCACTTTAATTTTCCCAATTTTATTATCTCTGGAAAGGGGAGCATTTAATCTTTTGGGAAACACTATTTCTGTAGTGTATTGCGGTTCTTCGCCTTTCTTTACAAGCAAGCTCAAATTTTCACTGGTAATGATATCTATTTCCTTTTCAGT
>JAUSPO010000053.1 GCA_030656575.1 Bacillota bacterium | reverse complement strand
AGTCATGGGTATCATATCCATGGGCACTGCCTGAATCAAAGATAGGATTTAGATATAAAGCAGTTATTCCCAACTCTTTTAAGTAATCGAGTTTCTCGATAATACCAGCCAGGTCTCCGCCAAAATACTGATGACAGCAATGTTGCGAGGAAATAGGATTATCCCAACTCACTAAAGAAGGGCCTTCCCCTGCCCATAGCTTATTCTGAGCCCACTGTTCATTATAGTGAAATTCATCACTCTTTAGAGCGAGAACATCGTTTTCGGGATTTCCATTATAAAAACGCTCAGGGAAAATTTGATAGATTGTGCCTTTACTTACCCATTTAAGTTGAGGAAAATAGTCAATACCATCAAAAAAGAAAGATTGGGAGGGGTCTTCCGGTAGAGAAAATTCAGTGCCTTCAATAGTATATCCTACAAAACGGTACTTCAGGGAATCTGGAAATTTCAATGACAGGCGAAAAACTTCTCCATATTCCCATTGTAGTTGTCTTTCCATAGGCCATCTACCTTCATCGGTAACTAAAAACACTTTAGCAACCTTATGAGGTGAGGTTTTTAACCTTAGTACCAATCGCTCATCAGCAATGCATAAATAAGCCGGGGCATCAGGATTATGCACGAGAACTACTCCTTCTGTGACCTCTTCTTTAATTCTACATATTGCATTCTGGCCACCGAAACCATCATTAATATACCCTATAGCGTTCGGATCTATGGGGCCTCCAGCGCGGGCAGTTGACATATCCTGGGGCCATTTACCATTAATAAAAAATTTATATTGATACTCCCCTGGTTCTAAATCTACAGTGATATTCCAGGTGCCATCAGACTGTTCTTCCATGGGCCATTCGCCCCAACTATTAAAGGAACCACGCAGACTTACTGAGACCACTTCCTCATCTTCGAGGGGAACATAGGTAAAGGTAAACTCCGCTGCTAAAACTAAGCCATTTATTAAAAAAATTATTGAAAGACATAATATACATCCTGTAAGAAATTTCCCCATCTTTTTTGTTCCCCCTTATTTTTGGGATAATTATTATCCTTATTTAGATTTTCCCTCCTGAGGATCCTCTTATTATCAACTGGGTAGGCAGCTCTACCTTTAGTGGTACTTCCTTCTTCCCCTCTATTAGTTGAACTAATAGACTTATTGCGGTGGTTCCCATTTCATAAATAGGTTGTCGAACTGTTGTTAGAGTTGGTTCTGTATAGGAAGCTAACTGAATGTCATCAAAACCAATTAAGGAAATATCTTCTGGGATTCTTAAACCTTTTTCCTTTACCGCTTTCATTGACCCGATTGCATCTAAATCATTGGCTACAAAGACTGCGGTGGGAATTGATGAAGATTCTAAAAGTTTACGCATTGCTTCATAACCACTTTCCTCAGTGTTAATACTCTCCATAGTTAACTCTTTGCCATACTCAAGATTATGTTCTTTTAATACCTGAAGATAACCTTCGAATCTTTCTTGATTAAAAACAAAATCAAATGAACCACCAAGATAGCCAATTCTTTTATGTCCCAAATTGACCAAATAAGATACTGCCTGGTAAGCTCCCTTCCTGTTTTCAGCATCAACATAATTTGCTTCCTTATAATCTATTTTTCCGGTAAGCATATAAGGAAAGTTGTTCTTGCTTAATTGGATAATTCCCTTATCATTTCTGTTTACACCCACAAGCAAGAGTCCATCGACACGTCGGTCATGGAATAGTTGAGAGTAGTTGAATTGATGTTCATTTATAAATAATAAAAGATCGTAGCCTTCAATTTTAGCTTGATGAGTAAATCCGCGGAGAATTTCTGTGTAAAAAGGATTGCCAAAGGTTTTATCTTGAGGGGAAGGAATAATCAGGCCAATTGTTTCGGCTTTATTGGTGGTAAGTCTTCTAGCCATTGCACTGGGATAATAGCCCGATTCTTTGATGGCCTTCATCACTTTCTCTCGAGTTTGCTCGGTAACTTTGGGGCTATTATTCAGGACTCTTGATACGGTTGCTTTAGAAACTTCTGCCAATTGTGCTACATGTTCGATGGTCTTTCTCATTTTTCCACCTCAATAATGTAGATAATGTAAGCGGTTACATTTGGTATAAAAATAATATCCTATTTTTAAAAAGATGTCAAATCTTTTCCTTCCTCCACTTTCTCACATTGGCGCTTTATGATATAATCGTTTAATGAAAAAATCAATGAATTGCTGTAAGGAGTACTGATGGTTACCAGAAAAAAATTCGGGCGTACCTGGTGGGGGAATGCCTGGTTAGAAGCAATGGCACGAATTGATCATGACACCAACCGCTTGCCCAGAGGCAGAAGTTATGCCAACGCTGGTAGAGTACAAGAGATTCAGATTTGTAACGGTATTGTGGAAGCAAAAGTAAAAGGTAGACGACGAAAACCTTATCAAGTAACAATTTACTTGCAAAAGTTTGCCCCGGAACAACTTTCGAAAATACAATCCTGTATCACCGAAGATCCAGCCTTAGCCTCCGAACTGACTCTGGGAAAACTACCGGAAGAGATGCTGGAACGGCTTGCTCAGGAAAATATCTCTCTTTTACCAACTTCCTGGCAAGAGCTTAACGCAGACTGCTCCTGTCCCGACTGGGCAAACCCCTGCAAGCACCTCGCTGCAGTTTACTACCTTATTGCTAATGAAGTAGATAAAAATCCTTTTATTTTGTTTCACCTACGAGGTGTGGAAACCAACTCGCTGATGCAGGCCGCCGGTTTTGCAGAACCTACCTCGGCTGCTGAAAACGAAGAAACTTTTATCCCTTATACGCAGATAAAAGTTCCCGCTAGAGACAATAAAAAAAACAATAAAGTCGAACCTGAGTTTTCTTCAATTTTAAGTTCTCTTTCTAAAGAAAAGGATAGTGGTGCCATTTTTAGCCTGCTGGAGGAATCCCCTTTGTTTTACCCCGAGGGTAATTTTAAACAGATCCTCTTTAAAGCTTATCATAATGTGACAAACCATATCAAACAATTGCAGCTACTGGAAGAGTTCCCCAGTTGGTCAAAGTCAAATATTTGCCTGCTCGATCCGGGAATTAAAGTCTACCATCCCTTATCCGAAACTTCTTTTTTTATTTTTCTTCCCAAAAAAATCCCGGAAGGTTTGGAATGTCCATCAAAAATAATTACCGTTCCCGAAGCCCTGGACGGAAAACTGGTTCTAAAAAAGAAAAAGGGAATTCTATTGCCGGCAGCGACCTTAATTGATTACTTTATAAGACTACCACTGCAGCTTTCTTCTGAAGAGAGCTCCCCTGAGGTAAGATTAATCAGCATCGCAACTACTATAGCCTTAGCCCTGGCCCGGGCATCAGCATTTGTGCCACAGATAAGGAATGACCAAAAAGGCAACTTTTTTGTGCGTTATATGCCCCTCAACCAGGCGAAAGTCACTGAAAAAGCCCTGGACTTTCTGGCGAACCTCATCCCGGCAACCTTTCTTTATCGAAAAAAAGAAGAATCTCTTCTTATGGGACGAGATGCTACCAGGTCTCTTTTATCACTTATTCTAACCTATATTATGCATCGCTTTGCCGGGATCAAAGAAAGTAATAAGCTTTGTAACACCTTTTTTAATGGGGACTATTACCCGGTTCAGGACTTTACCGAGAAGCAGACCGCCAGGGTAATTACCAATTGGCTAAGCATATTAAACTTAAGTGGGAATGAAATTTCCCCGGCAATCAGGATCGAAATACCTCCGGAGAAGAAAACTCATTTTCAGTTACAGGTGGAAGTAGAAAACAAAAAAGATCCCCTCTCCCCACTTATCCCTTTAGCGGATGTATTTACGGCAAAAAAAACTATTTTCTCGCATCCCGTAGAAATGGTGCGCTTTACCGTAGCTCACCAAATTTCTACAGCTTCTACTTATTTCCCGCCTCTAAAAACGGTTCTCAGCAGTAAGGGAAAGAAATCACCACTTATCGACCCCCTGGAAATGGCCAGATTTATCCAAAATGGCCAACATATCTTTAATATGCTTGG
>JAUSPO010000008.1 GCA_030656575.1 Bacillota bacterium | reverse complement strand
CCACTCCAGGGCCGGGTGTTGTTGGAACATCTACCCGCTATGGCTGCAGCGGGATTGAACAGGGTGAACATATCGACAGGGTACATAAGTTGCAGGGTATACCTGTTTTTATTCCAAGGATAAGTTTCCACGATTCCAGATCAAGACATAAAGGTCTTAGTCATCATTCATTAACTGCACTGGGAGAAATATGTTATGAAAGCGCTTACATCCCTTTGCCCTCTTATAACAAAGAAAAGATGTTCTTTCTTTTCAGGCAGCTTAAAAATTCCCACTTACTTGAAAAGCATAAAGTAGTGATTGTAAGCAAAAAAACAAAATTAGATATATTTAAAAATGATGATCATGATTTTAGAACGATGGGGAGAAACATCCGTGAAGACCCCGCTTTTTTTGCTGCTGTAATATCAGCGGCATATTTTATTAAGCGATTTCTCAATGAAGTGAAGCCCTAAAATATTTGCAACCCTAACATATTCCCCTTTATGGAAACATACTTATTAAGCAATCAAGGACAACCTACGAGGGGTAATCATGTGAAGAACTTTAAAAGAGCTTTACTGAAATATATTAGGGAAAATCTGGGCATATATACTATTGTTACTGCTTTTTTTATGGCAGGTATTATTGCAGGCTCTGTTTTGTTAAGGCTGATGGATGAAAACGAACTGGCAGAAATGTATACAGCGGTTTCATATTACATAGATGTGCTAAAAAATGATTCCTTTGAAGTATTGAAACCTCTCCAGCTGCTGAGAGTTTCTTATCAGAAAAATATTTTCTTTTTAATGATCATATGGCTGCTGGGTCTGTTGTGGATTGGCTCTCCCTTTATTTTAGTTGTTCTTCTTTTGAAAGGGTTTGCTCTTGGTTTTACAGTTGGCTTTCTGGTAAATAACTTTGCATTAAAAGGGTTATTTTTTTGCTTTGCTGCTGTATTACCCCATAACATTTTGCTGATTCCCGCTTATATTGTTGCAGCTGTAACAGCAGCAAGCTTTTCAATCTTAAAGTTTAAGGATCGTATTGCCAAAAAACATGCTGACAGGAACCATTTTTTTCAGCAATACAGCTTGATGATGTTTTTAATATTTTTGCTAATTCTGGCAGGAGGACTGGTAGAAGCCTATATAACTCCCGTATTTATGCGCTTAATGATCTCGATTCTTTAAGTTTTTAAACATTATCCACGTAAATGAAAATTTATAAATGATACATTTTGAATTTAAAAAAGGATTTTAGATTTAGTGTGTGGAATAACTTATTACAATTGTAGGATTTTAGTTAAAGGGGATATTTCTGGATGGAGAGTATTTTGAAGGATTTTATTTACTATCTTTCAGTTGAAAGAGGTCTCGCTGATAATACACTTGAATCCTATCAGCGTGATTTGAAAAAATATTTGCTGTTTTTGCAGCAGCAAAATATTAAAGATTTTAGCAGCACTTCCAGAACTTTGATTTCTCAGTATTTACTGCAAGAGAGAAATAAGGGGTTATCTCCATCCACTTTATCAAGAAATTTAGCCTCAATTCGTTCTTTTTACCAGTTTTTGTTGATGGAACATATTATCCAGGAAAATCCTGCCATAGAATTAGAATCACCTAAGACAGAAAAAAAGTTGCCCAGGGTGTTATCTTTTCAGGATATGGAGATATTGCTGGAGCAGCCGAAGACTAAAGAAACGATTGGCATGAGAGATAAAGCAATGTTGGAATTATCGTATGCCACAGGTATCCGGGTTTCTGAACTGGTACATTTGAATATTAATAATCTTAACATTAAGATGGGTTTCGTGCGATGTGAAGGGAAAGGTAATAAAGAGAGGATGATTCCTTTGGGAACTTTTGCCATCAGGAGTCTACAGGATTATCTTCTAAACGGAAGGTCGAGATTAGTAAAACAAATGGAAGAAAAAGCACTTTTTATAAACCAACACGGTAAAAGATTAACCCGCCAGGGTTTCTGGAAGATTTTAAAAAAATACGCCCTCAAGGCTGGTATCAGCTCAGAAATAACTCCTCATACATTACGGCATTCTTTTGCCACCCACCTTTTGGAGAACGGTGCGGACCTGCGATCTGTGCAGGAAATGTTGGGTCATGCCGATATATCCACAACTCAAATTTATACGCAGGTCACCAGGCAGAAAATAAAGGAAGTTTACAACCAGACACACCCCCGGGCTTAAGTGATGACTAGATATGGAAACTAAATTGACGAGGGGGATTATTTATTATTAAGAGGGTTTTTTTAATTGTATTAGATGGCGCAGGAGTGGGGGCTTTACCTGATTCTGAAAAATATGGCGACAGTGGAAGCAACACATTGGGCAACGTTGCGCTTATAAGAGGAAGTCTCCATATTCCAAACCTCCTTTCACTTGGACTAAACAGGATTGTCCCTTTAAAAGGAACAGTTAAGATAGAAAAACCGCAAGGCGCCTATGGGAAAATGGCCGAATTTTCACCGGGGAAAGATACTGTAACAGGACACTGGGAATTGGCAGGACTGACTCTAACAAAACCCTTTCCTGTTTACCCTGGGGGATTTCCCGGTGAAGTAATCCAATCCTTTGAAAAAATAATTGGGCGCAAATCACTGGGCAATATTGCCGCTTCAGGGACGGAAATAATTAAAAAGCTCGGAGAAGAGCACTTAAGGACAGGTTATCCCATTGTATATACTTCAGCAGATAGCGTATTTCAGATTGCAGCACATACTGATATCATTTCCTTGGAAACACTTTACGAGTGGTGTCAGATGGCACGCCGGGAGATTCTTGTAAAAAAACATGCTGTAGGCAGGGTTATTGCCAGGCCATTTAATGGAGTTCCGGGTGATTTCTATCGTTTAAAAGATCGGAAAGATTTTTCCCTGGTTCCGCCAGATCAGACACTGCTGGATATTGCAAAAGAAGAAGGTTTTGAGGTGTGGGTAATTGGAAAGGTTCGGGATATTTTCGCCGGAAGGGGAATGACCCGTCATATCCCCGGTTCTGACAACGAAAACATTACTGAAGCTATTGTTAGTTCACTGAAGGAAAGTTTTGAAGGTATTGTATGGGCTAATTTAATTGATTTTGATATGCTCTATGGGCATAGAAACGATGTGGAAGGTTTTGCCCGTGCCCTGGAGGAATTTGACATCTGTTTAGGGGAAATCATAAAACTTTTAAAAAATGATGATCTGCTGATTATTACAGCCGATCATGGCTGTGACCCTACATTTGAAAGTACGGACCATACCAGGGAATATGTTCCTGTCCTTGTATATGGACATAAGATAAATCCATCCGATTTGGGCACCAGGGAAAGTTTTGCTGATCTTGGGGCTACAATTGCAGAGGTATTGGGTTGTAAACCTACAAGATACGGTCAGAGTTTTGCCATGGAATTGTTTCAAAAGGAGAAAAAAACTTATGAGAGCACTAGATTTAATAATTAAAAAAAGGAATGGGCAAAGTTTTTCCACTGAAGAAATAAATTTCATGATCAGTGAATTTAATTCTGGCAGGATGCCGGATTATCAAATGTCAGCCTTATTAATGGCTGTTTATTTTCAAGGATTAAATGCAAAAGAGACGACGGCACTGACTGCTGCCCTGGCTAATTCAGGAGAAGTAATTGACTTTAGTTCTTTGGGTAAGATAGTTACTGATAAGCACAGCAGTGGAGGGGTGGGGGACAAAACGACTCTTGTTTTGGCTCCACTGGTAGCGGCAGCCGGTGTCTCAGTTGCAAAAATTTCGGGAAGGGGTCTGGGGTTTACCGGAGGCACCATTGATAAACTGGAAAGCATTCCCGGCTTTAGCGCCGAGTTATCCGTTGAGAGATTTATGGAGCTGGTACAGGAAAACGACTTAGCTATTATGGCGCAAACTGAAAGGCTTACCCCTGCCGATAGAAAGCTTTACGCACTGAGGGATGCAACAGGGACGGTAGAAAATATTTCATTGATAGCAGCTTCGATCATGAGTAAAAAAATTGCTGCAGGGGCAGACACTATTCTGTTGGATGTAAAAACAGGTAAAGGTGCCTTCATGCAGAGCAGAGAAGAAGCTTTTCACCTTGCCGAAACAATGTTTCGTATTGGAAAGGATATGGGCAGGCGTATAGTCTCTGTTGTAACTGATATGAACCAACCGTTGGGTTATGCAGTAGGTAATGCACTGGAAGTAAAAGAAGCTGTTGAAACTCTTAAAGGACAGGGCCCTGCAGATGTGGAGAAGCTTTGCATAATTCTTGGTGGTTATCTGTTAGGACTTGCAGGTAAAGTAAGAAATCCGGAAGCAGGCCAGGAAGAACTTCTCAGACTGTTAAGGAATGGGGCAGCTCTGCAAAAATTTAAGGAGATGGTAAGCTTACAGGGAGGGAACGTGGAATGCCTTGAAGATTATTCTCTTTTACCACAGGCAAACTATACGGAAACTGTTACGTCAACGAGAGCCGGTTTTGTGCAGGAAATAGATGCGGGAAAGGTAGGAAGGTCTGCTGCCCTTCTTGGTGCAGGAAGAGCGTTTAAGGGTGATAATATAGACCCTTCAGTGGGGATAGTATTGAACCATAAAGTTGGGGAAACTGTTTGCGAGGGAGATGTTTTGGCGTATCTCCATAGTAACGATAAGGATAAGTTTAAAGCAGCCTGCAGGGAACTGTCCAATTGTTTTACTCTGGTAGATGAAAAAACAGAGGAATTTCCACCTCTTGTCTACGGTGTTGTACCTCCGTTTCCCAGTTAATCGGGGCACAATGTATGAAAATGTATCCCACCTTTAATTCCGTCCGTCTCATAATTTACCACTTCATTTATCACTGAAGCCTTACAAAAAAAGAGTAAGGCTTTTTTGTATTTTTTTTTATGGCCAGGGGAAAATATAGCAGGAGGGATGTTTAATGATGAAAATAAAAAAAATGACTTTAGTTTTTCTATTGCTAATGGTATTAATCTGTTTTACAATAGTTTTTTCCCCTGAGAGTAAGATCGCCTATGCCTATGAAATGGATTTTGAATCCAAAGCAGCACTTTTAATGGAGTATCACACAGGCGAAATCCTAGTTGCCTACAATGAACACGAAAAACTTTTCCCGGCGAGCATTACCAAAGTAATGACTGTATTATTGGCTCTTGAGGCATTAGATAAAGGGGAAATATCGTTGACAGATGAAGTGCCGATTACTCAGAGGGCTTCCTCTATGGGCGGTTCACAAATTTTTTTGAGTGCCGGTGACGTTGTAGACATGGAATCTCTTTTAATCGGGATGGTAGTCGCTTCGGGCAACGATGCGGCTGTAGCAGTAGCAGAGTATCTTGCGGGAAGTGTAGAAGCTTTTGCTGAGCGGATGAACCAACGGGCAGCTGAGTTAGGGATGAAAAATACTAACTTTGTGAACCCAAATGGTCTGCATGATGATGATCATTATAGTACAGCTTACGACATTGCCCTCATGAGCAGGGAAATAATTACTTATCCCATTTATTCAAAGTGGAGCACTATTTGGATGGATGAGAACTTTTTAGAGGGTAAAATAAAAAGTGGGAAAGTTTACCTGAGTAATACGAATAAACTGATCCGCTTTTACCAGGATTGTGACGGTATTAAAACCGGGTATACAAGCGAGGCGGGACACAGCATTTCGGCTACGGCAGAAAGAAATGAGACTCGGTTTATTGCCATAGTCCTCAATACTCCAAGTAGTGATATTCGCTATGAAGAAGCCCGCAGCCTGCTCAATTATGGTTTTGCAAACTATTATAATGTACAACTTGCAAACAAGCACGAAATAATAAAGAGACTGTTTGTAGACAAAGGT
>JAUSPO010000060.1 GCA_030656575.1 Bacillota bacterium | reverse complement strand
CATCCCGGTCGCAAGTGAGACTAAATATGGTATATACCAACAACAAAAAAAGTGCCATAAGCTTCCCCCCTCGTACACCCTGGCCCAAACACTCAGAGCAAATTTTTCTAAGCCCGTCGGAATTACATGTTGCAGGATTTTTAATACGTGGTATTCTTGCTTTTATTTTTCTGGCCTTTTTAGCCAGAATAATGGGCCCTGTTGAAATGGGTGAGTTTACCGCTTTGGATTTTATCGTGGCCATTACCATTGGAAGTATCGCCAGCGCAGCACTTGTAGATAGTGAAGCACATTTTCTTTCCAGTCTTTTGAACATGGCATTATGGGCTTTCCTGGTAATTATGCTTAATCTGTTAGGGATAAGATTTCCAAATCTAAGGCGCATTGTTGTGGGCGGTCCCCTTGTTTTGATTAGAAATGGAAAAGTCCTTGAGAAGAACCTTTTCAGGGCTAAGCTAAATTTTGATGATCTTATGTCAGCGTTACGTTTAAAAGACGCCCCGCTGCTTGAAGACGTGGAGTTTGCCGTTCTTGAACCCAAGGGGGAAATAAGCGTAATCAAAAAAAGCCAAAAACAAAGTGTTACTCCGGAAGCATTAAAGATGGTTACGGAATATCAGGGTATGCCATCTATTGTAGTACTAAACGGGAAGATCATGAGAAAAAGTCTGGAATCCCGGGGCTATACTGAAAACTGGTTAATTAACAAACTTTTTGAAATGGGAGTGGAAGACCCTAGGACTGTATCTATTGCACAACTTGATTCCAATGGTCAGGTGTATGCCGACCTTTACGATGATAAGCAGGAAAGACCCGAATCCACCAGCCAAAAGGAATTAATTATCAAGTTGGAAAAAATTAATGCTGAACTGGAGAATCATGCCTTAAATACTGAAAATGAAGAGGCCAAAAAGCTCTACGCCGAATATGCAGAGAAAACCGGATTAATAGTTAAAGCATTAAAACCATTAATATTAAAAGCAGAGGAAATATAGAATTAAATAAATGCAGGATTTTTAAGGAAAAGAAAGAAATATATATGTAATGGGCGGTTAACGCCCATATATAATTTATAACGATGAGGTGTCTAGACATGGAAAAGATACGGGTAAGATTTGCGCCCAGTCCTACGGGAGAACTTCATATTGGCGGAGCAAGAACAGCTCTTTTTAACTGGCTTTTTGCACGGCGTTATGGGGGAGAAATGATATTACGAATTGATGATACAGACAGACAGCGATCATCACCAGAATATTTAAAAACAATTCTTACTTCACTAAGATGGCTGGGCCTGGACTGGGATGAAGGGCCTGAAATAGGTGGTAATCACGGCCCTTATACTCAATCTGAGCATTTGGAAGTATATAGTGAGATAGCTCATAAGCTTGTTGAGGAAGGGAAAGCATATTTATGCTTTTGTTCAGCAGAAGAGCTTACGGCAGCAAAGGAGAAACAACGGGAAAAAGGATTGCCACCAAGATATAATGGCTGCTGCAGAAATATAACTTCTGAGGAAAGGGAGAAGAGAAAAGCTGCAGGCAGCTATATTATTCGTTTTTTGTCTCCTGAAAAAGGAGAAACGATCGTGGATGATCTTATCAGAGGTAAGGTTACCTTTGAAAATAAAATATTTGACGATTTTATTATTGTGAAATCCGATGGACTGCCAACTTATAACTTTGCTTCTGTAATAGATGACCAGAACATGAACATAACTCATGTTATAAGAGCGGAAGAACATCTTTCAAATACTCCACGACAAGTAATGATTGCTCTTAAACTTGGTTATGAAGTCCCGCTTTACGCTCATGTACCAATGATACTGGCACCTGATCACAGCAAACTAAGTAAAAGGCACGGGGCAACATCTGTTCAGGAATACAGAGAACTGGGTATATTGCCGGAGGCCCTGTTGAATTACCTCTCTCTTTTAGGTTGGTCACCCGGTGAAGACAAGGAGATAATGGATATAAAAGAAATAATTTCCTTCTTTTCCCTGGAAAGGGTAAGCAAAAACCCTGCTATCTATGATATTAAAAAATTAATTTGGCTTAACGGGCATTATTTAAGAACAATGGAACTGGAGGAGGTTGTTGATAGAGCCCTGCCTTTCTTGAAAGAAGAGAACTTAATTAGTGAGGAAATCGCTCCTGAAGAATATGAAAAAATTAAAATCATAGTGGATCTCGTCCGTGAAAGGGTAAAAACTCTTCGAGAAGTTGCAGATGCTTCATTGTATTTCTTTAGAGATGAGTTCGAATACGATGAAAAAGGTGTAGAAAAACACTTTCGTAAAGAAGGCGCTGCAGATCTATTAAACCAAATTTCAAGTGCTCTGGAAAATGCAGAGCCTTTTCAGCCTGAAGAGATTAAGGAAGAATTGGAAAAACTGAGTAAAAAATTAGAAATTCCTCTATCACAAATTAATCTTCCTACCCGTCTGGCTCTCACCGGTCGAACTATGGGTCCAGATCTGATGGGACTAATTGCGGTTTTAGGAAAAAGAAAAGCAGCTGAAAGATTAAAAAAGGTAATTGATTTATTTAACCTTGCATAAAGGTAAAAGGCTTTTTTGATAGATAGCATCGAGGTAAGTGTTCTCAATTTTTTTTCCTAATATACTGGAGGAAAACCTTATTGAATTAAGCTTACCTCTTTTTCCCATTGCTTTGGCTATGTTTTCATTCTCCAATAAATATAATACTTTTTCTATAAATGTTTCCAGATTGTGGACAAGGAATCCATCTTTTCCATTAAAGATCATTTCAGACATGCAAGGAGAATAAAGGCTTACTACAGGTAAACCGGATGCTTTTGCTTCTCCAACAACTAAACCCTGCGTTTCTGTTTGAGATGCAAATGTAAAAATATCAGCTCCTGTATAGCATTTTAGTAATTCCTGGTGATTAATCTGGCCGCTGAATAATATGTTATCTTGAAGATTCTGGTTCTTACAAAGCATTTTTAGGTTGGATTCTTCAGGTCCTGTGCCAACAATTAATAGCTTGGTGAGCGGTTTAGTTTTTAATATTTCTTTCATGGCCTCGATTAAAAAAGACAGGTTTTTCTCTTTACCGAGGCGGCCAACGTAGAGTAAGATTTTTTCTTTCTCATTAAAATTAAACTTTTTTCTCAGCCAGTTTTCGTCGTCATTCACATTATAATAGGCATCAGTGAGACCTGTAGGCACTACATCAACACTTGTAGTAATGCCGTTTACCTCTATGAGTTTTTTAACAAAGAGAGAAGGGGCGATGATCCGATCACACTGGTTACAAAATTTTTTATTCCACTTGTTGATAATATTAGAGGTAAAGTTTTTTCCAATGGGAAGGTAATGGGCATAACGGTGATAGAGGGTATGGTAGGTAAATATTAATGGCAGGTTAAAACGCTTTGCTATGTATGTTCCAAGCGAACCTAATAGAAAAGGAGAATGTACGTGAATAATATCAAGTTCCAGATTTTTTACCTGGTATCGTAAGCGTGGAGAGAAAGGAATTGGGAGAAAATAACTTCGTTGAGTAGGCGCAGGCACTGAAAAGTAGCGGTAAACGTTTTTTTCTTTCATAACAAATGGATAATTGGGAGCAAATATATAAACATCATGTCCCAGCTTTTCCAATTCATCTTTTAATATTTCTATTGATCGGACAACTCCACTAACATATGGATGATAGCTGTCAGAAAAAATTCCTACTTTTAACTTGTTTTTTCCTTCCATTGTTGTAATCACATCTTTATTATGCCCCCTAAAAGGATTTTCACCCTTTTTTTACGTTATGATATAATATTTTAAAAAGGAAGTATCCTATGAACAAAATAAGATCAATTTATATGGGAGCTTTTGCTTATCTAGGCATAGGGTCTATTTTTTACTTTATAGTGATTATCCACTCTTTATTATTCTTTTTCTGGCTCTGGCTGCTTACCAGGTTTTCCTGGCTTTCTTATTTAAAAATATGTCAGGGAAGAAATAACAACAAAGAAATAAAATTAAAAATTTATGTTATTAGTATTAACAAATGAAGACAAGACCCCGAAATATTATTGACAAGATCTTGAGGTGATAATAATATGCGAAGAGTTTCTGTTTCATCCCTGAGGCCTGGAATGAAGGTGGCAAGACCTGTATATGATTCATCTGGGTTTTTACTTTTAAATTCCGGTCTCGAATTAAAAAGGGAGTATATAGAAAATTTAAAGAAATTAGAGATACCAGCACTTTTTATCGTAGATAATCTTATTCCTGATGTGGATATTGACGACGTAATTCTTGATGAAACAAGGAAGAAAGCAAATCAATTAATTAAAAATATAATCATGGATATTGAAAAACAGCCTGCAAAATCAATTTCAAAATGGATGTTTGCTGATAAAAGTATCAATAATGTGTTGAATGATATTGTTGATCAGCTTTTGGATAACAGTAATCTCGTGATAAATCTGGCTGACATAAGAACTGCTGATAATTATACCTTTTCTCATTCTGTAAATGTTGCTGTTTTGGCTATTACTACAGGGATTTCACTAGGTTTGTCAAGAAGTAGATTGCATAAAATAGGCTTTGGCTCCCTTCTGCATGATTTGGGAAAAATTAAAATTCCACTGTGGATTTTAAACAAAAATGGAAGCCTTAGTGTTGAAGAATTTGAAGAAATCAAAAAACATCCCCGGTATGGTTATGATATGGTCAGAATGCAGGACTACATGGATATATCATCTGCATTAATTATTTATCAGCATCACGAACGGATAAATGGAAAAGGGTATCCGGAAGGTTTAACTTCGGAACAAATCCATCTTTTCTCCAAAATAGGTGCAATTGCTGATGTTTATGATGCCCTGGTTTCTGACCGACCTTACCGCTCAGCTTTTCCTCCCCATGAAGCTTTTCATTTTTTACAATCTGGGGGAGAAGAGTATGACCAGAATATCTTACAAAAGTTCTTCAATAATATTGCTGCCTATCCTGTAGGGACCATTTTGAGTTTAAGCAATGAAACGATCGGGGTAGTTGTCCATAATACAGCCGGATTTCCTACAAGACCCAAGGTAAGAATTATATGCTCAGAAAGCGAATTAGAACTCTTAGAACCAACTGAAATAGATCTGATGCATAGATTAAATATAGTCGTTAAAAAAGTATACAGTGAAAACGATATTCCAGAAAATATTAAAAAAATTATGTAGTAAAATTGTCTGTTATATATTTTCCAACTGTACCCCAAATTTAAATTTATTTTGAATTAATAAAATTAGAAGGTATCTGTAAAATAAAAGAGAAATATCTTATAATCTCTTTTAAAAAAGGAGGTCTATTAGTTGGATAAAAATGATAACCCAAATTATTTATTGGATTGCCTTGTGGCGGCGGCTCCCTTTTTTCAGCAATTAAATACCAGTGATCTTGCAGTTGCAATAGCGGATGCGAAAAGGGAAATGCTTGCTTATCTTCCAGGTCAAAAGATCGATCATAAAGTAAAAGCAGGGGATATGTGCCCTGAGACTACTATCTTAATGGAATCAGTGCGTTCCCAAAAAAGAATCGTAAAGAAAACCGGGAAGGATGCTTTTGGTTTTCCATATATTGGTGTTGCAGTTCCCGTTACCAACGAAAAAGGAGAAGTGATCGGTGGCATTTCTTTGACACAGGTTCTTGAAAAGCAAGACATATTGTTAAATATGGCTGATGACCTTCAAAATGCTATCCAGGAAACCAGTGCTGCAACAGAAAAATTAGCTGGAGAAGCTCAGGAACTTTCAGCAATAGGCGATACCTTAACTCAGCTTTCGAAAAACCTGCTTGGCGAAGTGGGTGAAACAGACGATGTACTAAAAGTAATAAAAAAAATTACAAATCAAACAAAACTTTTGGGTTTAAATGCATCTATTGAAGCTGCCAGAGTTGGAGAAGAGGGAAGGGGTTTCGGAGTTGTTGCAGAAGAAATTCGCAAACTTGCTGAGAACAGTAATAATTCTCTTAAGCAAATTGAAGAAATTCTTCAAACTTTACGGGATGCAAGCAATAGTATCAGTGAAGTAATAGGAAACATCGGGGGGATTTCTATTGAACAGGCAAATGACTCTCAGAAGGTAGCTGAAACTGTTCAGAATTTGAATAAAATGGCAAAGGAACTAGTAGGATTTGCCGAGGAAATCTTTTAAAAAGATTATTGTAATGAAATCGTCTAAAAAACCGTATACCATCGGAAAAAAATTGCCGGTGGTTTTACACTTTAAAGAGAAGGGAAGTATAGTGAAGGTTAAAATCATAATCAACGGAACAATTCGACTGGATGCAGTTCTTAATGAGACGAAGACGGCACAGAAAATATATGAGACTTTGCCAATTCAGGGAAATGGAAACACATGGGGCGAAGAGATATATTTTCCTTCTAATGTGGAAGAATGTCTGGAAAAACCTAAAGAGGTTTTAGAATTAGGAGATATTGCGTATTGGCCTCCAATGCAGGCCATATGTTTTTTTTATGGACCCACTTCCGCCAGTCACGGTGACGAGATTAGAGCTGCCGGCCCAGTTAATGTTGTGGGAAAAATTAAGGGAGATTATGCAGCGTTAAAGAATTTAATATGTGATAGTTATTGATCTTTTTATGGACTACAGTAAGGAAAAGAGGTAGGTAGTGTGCATATCATAATATTAGGTGGAGGAGGTGTCGGTTCAACACTGGCCACACTTTTATCAAATGAGAACCAGGATGTTGTCATCATTGAAAAAGATCCTGATCTAGCACGACGTCTGAATGAAGAAATTGATGGCCTGGTTAAGTGTGGGAATGGAGCAAGTGCTGTTATGCTCGAAGAAGCGGGTATTAAAAATGCTGAAATGCTAATTGCTGTTACTGAAGTTGATGAAGTAAATATGATAGCCTGCATGTTAGCGAAAAAATATAACGTGCCTATAACTGTGGCCAGGGTTCGAAACCCGGAGTATTATCATGAAGGCTCCAGCATTTTAAGTAATGAGCAGCTGGGTATTGACATTATTATTAATCCCGAAAGAGTAGCTTCTTTTGAAATAGCTAAAATAATTCGTACTCCCAATGTTAGGGAAACAGAATACTTTGCCAAAGGTCAGATTAAAATGGTTAGTATTTTTATTGATGAACACACTAAACTCATCAATCAGCCACTTTTTGAACTGCCAATACCTAAAAATAGTATCGTTGCTGCTATCGAAAGAAAAAGCGGAGTGTTTATCGTACCTGGTGGGAACGATATTATTTTACCTGGAGATAAAGTTTTTTTACTTGGAAAACGGGGAGTACTGGATGACATCAGCTGGTTATTTCAAAAAAAGGAATCGAGAAACCTAAATGTTTTGATACTTGGTGGAGGACGTATAGGTTTCCAGCTTGCAGAACTTTTGGAATTTAACAGAAAGAACAATATTAATGTTAAAATCATTGAAAAGGATGCAGATTGCTGTCAAAATGTTGCTGCCAAATTAAATAAAACTTTGATTCTTCAGGGTGATGCGACGGATTTAACCTTTTTAAAACAGGAAGATATTCAAAATACTGACGTACTTGTTGCCGTTACAGGAGACAACTTCTCTTTCCGTAGTAGCTTCCTGCCTGGGTAACGTAGGGCCTGCGCTGGACATTGTTGGTCCCACCCATACGTGTGCCGACCTGCCGGTAGCTTCAAAGCTACTCCTGCCTTTTATTATGCTTTTAGGAAGGCTGGAAATATATACGATATTAATACTACTTTTACCAGAAGTTAGAGCTTCCAGATCACAGATCAAACTTAAAGCATAATAGTTCTTTTTTCTCATTACTAACAACAAAGCCTAACAACTATTGAATCAGTGAACATAAAGGCCGATAAACTAGTAAATAGCTAATGAAAGCTGTTTAGCTGAAATAAGGAGAGCCTCTATGCTTCTAACTGATTTTTTTAATTTACTTACAGCAAGAAAAGTATCTGTTGCTAATCATAGTGGACAGGGTGGACAGGAAGAAAAACCCGTTAAACTATTTCCAGTAAAAGTTTTTGCCATCGTTAAAGCAATAGACAAGAACCATGCTCTCTTGCGTCTGGATGGTCGGGAAATACTTGCCAGGATTGATGTCCCAGTTAAAAAAGGAGAATATCTTCTCCTTGAACAGAAGGGCTTTCAGGAAGGTAAAACTTATTTTAAGGTTTTACAGCGTTCTTTACAGCTTATTTTGTTGGAAGAAGATATACTTCTTTCAAAACCTCTTTTTGTTCATGACCTTGGAAAAGGCCAACCTGTTCCAATAGTAATCAAGTATTATCTTGAACATAAAGACGAAAATAGTAGAAAAGAAAACAGTTTTGACGTTCCTCATAAAATAAAAAAATGTGATTTTATGATAGAAACTGAAAACCTGGGTGTTTAGCCCCGCACAAAATGACCGGTCTTGCCTTTACTTTGATGGCCGGATGAGATACGCTTCAGACAAAAAGGAAAAGATCCCACATAACAACACATCCGGGAAGAGACAGGTTGAAATGCAGGATCCTCAA
>JAUSPO010000041.1 GCA_030656575.1 Bacillota bacterium | reverse complement strand
ATGTATATTTGGCATACATATAGTATAACAAATATATGCTATTAATGCAAGTATTAATCTACGTATATACCATAACATATAGTTGCTTTTAATCGGCTTTCATCTCGGGGTCAACAGACCCCGGAGATTCCCGCCGAAGCTTCTAAAAGAGCATAAAGTAAAATGTAGCGTTTCTTATACAGATTAATGGGAAATACAACCTTACGAAAAAGGGAAACGAAATGCGGACTTATAAAATTTTTTTGCTGGAGCATCGATCTGAATACTTAAACAGTCTTGGGGACTCATTAGCCCAGTTGGGCCATGAAACATTTTACCAGTCATCCTTTTCTCCAAGGAAATAGAAGCGGGAATCAACAGTTTTAAGCCGGACATTTTAATCACCGTCGGCTGGTGTTTTATTCCTCTAAAATCTTTTTTCCCCAATAAGGTACATGAATTATGTAAGAAGTACGGCCTCTTCCATATATACTGGGCAACAGAAGACAAAATCCATCATACAAGCTGGTCAGTCCCTTTTATTAAGCGTTTCAAACCTGATTTGGTGTGGACCATTCATCCAGATTGTGTTGAAAAATACGAAAAACTCGGCACCCCGGCAAGCTATCTAAATTTCTCTTTTAATCCAAAAATGTTTTCTGCAAAGAATAAGGAAAAAAAGGAAACATTTGATATTTCTTTTATTGGTTCCACTCATCTTCATGTAAAAACCTACCGTTATGAAAGCTTTCAACATTTACTTTTTCCACTTGTTCAACATAATAAAAAGACACATATCTGGGGCTCTGGATGGCTGGAATACGAAACATTTATCAAAAAACACTTCGGGCAGGCCGTGCCTCGTGACTGGATTCAGGGATACCTTCCGTATAAGGAAACTGCCTCCGTATATCGTTCATCAAAGATCGAAAAGACTGCCAGTCTTTTTTAACAGGCAAATTCCCAAAAGCGGCATACACAGGATAGATATAGCGGTTTTCCTTGTACTGATAGTGTTAAAGATTAACCCTTCAAACATAGTGTCCATACTCTGCCCTTTTAATATAAAGGAAAGATACGGTTTTAATTGTGCAGCTGTCCAATTTATAATTTTTTTGTCTGACAAATCTCCACATGGCAGCACTGCAAGATGATTTTGTATATGAAGCTGTTTATTCGATAAAAAGCTATTCGCCAAAGGAATCCCCCTCACACATACTCCTTATTTACAGTATCGGTCATCATTTCAGTGCCACATTTATCACATTTTAAAACCACATTCGATTCTTTGACAATAATATCTCCACACCGGCAGACCCAGCCCCTGATCTCTGACGGGTTACCATAAACCACGGCATGATCCGGCACATCTTTTGTCACCGTTGTGCCTGCTCCAATGAGTGCATGCTTCCCGATGACAATACCGCAAAGGATTGTTGCATTAGCTCCAATAGATGCGCCTTCTCTAACTAAAATCTTCTTGTAGTCACCTGACGTGTTTCTTGGAAACGCGCTGCGGGGAGTACTAATATTTGTAAAAACTGCGCTTGGTCCGCAAAACACATCGTTTCCAAGTATAACGCCTTCGTATACGCTCACATTATTCTGGATATTAACGTTATTGCCGATCTTAACTCCAGTAGCGATGAATACATTCTGCCCGATTTTACATCTCTGCCCAACCTCAGCTTTGGCCATAATATGGCTATAATGCCAAATTTGAGTTCCTTTACCTATATTAACAGGTCGGTCAATATAAGCTGATTCATGCACAAAATAATCATTTTTTTGAATCCTGACCTCTTCTAAACATTTTGATGCCCAGGCCAAAACCTTAACCACTTCAACCCCTGCCTTACTGTTGGTGATAGGGGCGCTTCTATTATTTATACAATCCAGAAAATGGAGGGCTTCACTCTCCAGGGTATCATGAAGTTCATGACCCGAAATGCATCTTCTTCATAAAAGTTGGCGATAATGATACCACTGATCATGGTCACGAGTAATGCGGAAAGTTCCCATATGCTGGATAAGCCAGCATTTAAAAAGACCAACCCCAGGAGAATAGCAAGTATTTCCAGTTCCCTGTTGACCCGTTTTAAGATTAAAATTGCAGCAAATCCCATGCCTATGCCCATCAATATTGAATAGAACACTTCCAGCAGAAGAGGGATTAGAATTTTTTTCCACACGAGCTCCGCACCGATAAGCAAAGACACCATCCCCAGGCCCAAGTTTTTAACAGGCTGGAGGGTTTCATGCAGGGAATCGGGAATAGCATCGAGGATCGAGGGTCCAAGCAGAATGCCTGCCATCACATAACCCGCTACCGCGGGAATACGGAGCTTTTTAGCCAGTTCTCCTCCGAAATAACCTAATAGCAACAGGAATCCCAGGGCAAGCGCCTGATTTTCAATGGTAAACACAACCCATATCCTTAGTCCATTAGCTATAGCTTTTATGCTTCTTTTGTGTACTTATCTGCGTTAATAAAAATAGCCCCTGCAAAAAAAATCTGCAGGAGCTATCAGCTTGACGCAGTTTGGGCTGTATCCTTATTGCCCGGGCGAGCTCCATCACCCCAGAAATGTAAAATCGTTTCAGAAAGCTGTTATAAATAATTGTAATGGATTGGCAACTTTTGTGTCAAGCACTTTTCCCGAGAAACATATATTTTGCACCACCGCTAATTTTCGCTGTAGTGTTAGGAAACATCCGGCCTATCTAACATATCTGGATGGTAAATACTATGTGCAAAGCCTCATAGCTAATTGTGGCAGCCGTGCTGGCTGCAAGCATTAGAGGGGGTAAGTTCCGGCAAGTTCCCTTCTTGAAATGCTTTGGCTATTTCCTGGACCGTTCCCTCTTGACCAAGATACGCCCTGATGCCACCCTGGTTAAGGTTAAATATAGCACCTGCACCCATTCCACCGCAAACAACAGCGTCGATCTCCACCCCTGATAGAGCTCTTAGGGGCTGACAGTTACCATGGGTGTGATGCAAGTTTTGATTATCAATAACTATTATTTCCTCTGAGTCGGTATCGTAAATCGTAAAATGAGGTGCACTTCCAAAATGACCGGAAACACTAGCTTTTAATCCTTCATTACCTGTTGTCGGTATACATAATTTCATCTAAGCTTCCTCCTAGCGTTTTGAATATATGTTCATTATATCCCCATGCTTAATCCACGTCAAGTCAAAATTGGCCTGAGATCTGAGGGGGGGGCGTGAGCTAGGGGGACGAGCCAAGGGGACGTTTTGTTTGTCACATCAGCTTATGGGTTCTCAAATCGTTTAGAGTCTATTTGTCTTCAATACCACATATAGTTTTGTAATGGAGTGAATTTTATGCCTTTATATCGTGGGTGGAGGGTAGCCCTGGCTGGAGCAGGGGTTAATTTCCTGGTAGGTATCAACTATACGTGGAGTATCTTTGCCACAGGGCTGGTGGAGCAAAAGGGCTGGACCCATCCGCAGGCCGCCCTGCCCTATTCTCTGTTTCTGTTTTGCTATGCCTTTAGCATGGTTTCTGCTGGTAGAGCACAGGATTATTTCGGTCCCCGACCTGTTGTAAGCATAGGAAGTCTTTTCGCCGGAGGAGCCTTTATTTCCTGTGCTTTTTTTCTGGATTATCCGTTTCCCGCGGGAATTTTGTGGGGACTGCTGCTGGGAATTGGGCTGGCCTGCTGTTTTTCATCAACCACTCCCGCAGCTATGAAGTGGTTTTCCCCAGAAAAAAAGGGGATGGTCGCGGGCCTGGTGGTCACCAGCACCGGTCTGGCTGCATTGATTATGTCTCCACTTATTCAACTGATGGTCCAGAGAGATACAGCTGAAGCTTTCCTGTTCAGCGGGTTGGCTCTTACTGCCGGTATTTTTATCTTTGCTCAATTTATCGAAAACCCCCGCTTAAAAATTCGCGATCTTCGGGATCTGCCGGTTTCAAGAAAACGTTTCTCGGTTCTCTTAGATCCCCAGCTCTACCGTCTCTGGTTAATGTTTTTTTTAACCACCGGTTGTGGAGTGACCATTGCTGCTCACCTAAATAACATTATGCGGGTCCAGGCCGGCTATGAGAAGGGTTACATCGCAGTGGCTATCTTCGCCTTTTGCAATGCTGCCGGTCGTATCGTCTGGGGCCTGCTCTCAGACCGTATTGGCCGCGTGCGGACAATGACTATTGTTTTTAGTACGTTAGCAATAACGCTGGCTTGCCTAATGATGGCACAAACCCCACTGATTCTGATCTTGGCAGTTTCCATTCTGGCCCTTTCTTACGGCGGCTTGTACAGTATCTTTCCATCTGCTGCAGTAAGTTTTTTTGGAGAGTCAAATTTCGGTTTAAACTATGGGTTGATTTTTACCGGTCTGGGAGCCGCCGGTATTTTCCCATATTTGGGTGGAGTTCTTTTTGAACTGCAGGGAAATTATATTTCAATATATGCACTGCTTCTTTTAACCACACTGGGAGCAGTTATGCTCTCCCTGAAAATAAAGAACTCTTTCCAAGACCAGCGGCCCAAGGCAATTAAAATGTTGTTTTAGTCTGGATAAAGAATGATTTTACCGCACTCTCCCAACTGCATGATTCGAAAGGCCTCTTCATACTGTTCTAACCTCATACGGTGGGTTATAACCTGACTGATATCCAAAACACTTTTTAACAACGCGGATGTTTTATACCAGGTGGAAAAAATCTCCCTTCCGGTTATGCCGGCCAGTATAATACCCTTAAATATTACATCGTTAGCTAAATCCAGATATATCTTTTCCTGGGGAATACCGAGCAAGGCTATCCGCCCTCCGTGCTTTAGGGTTTTTAAAGCATCAAGCAGGCATTGTTCATTCCCGCTTACCTCAACGACAAGATCAACTCCCTCTCCCCTGGTGCCCAGCATCACTTCCTCCAAAAGATTTTGCCTCAGAGGATTAATGCTGCTTGTTGATCCCATCTTTTGGGCTATTTTTAACCTGTAATCATTAATGTCCACAGCGTATACCTTTGAAGCGCCCAATACTCTGGCCACGCCGACGGCAAAGAGGCCTATAGACCCACATCCGGCGATCATGACAGTCTTCCCGGTAATATCTACAGATGCAACAGCCATTACAGCATTACCCACAGGGTCCTGTAAACAGGCAATTTCCGGGGGAATGATACGGTCATTTTTCCAAAGGTTTGTTTCCGGAACACGCACATATTCTGCAAAGCAGCCGTCAATATCCACTCCCAAAATTGAGTAATCTCTGCAGATATGCGCCTGGCCTGTTCTACACTGGTAGCATTGCCCGCAGGTTTTATGACACTCCAGGCTCACATAATCCCCTTCGTGCCAAGTTTTTACCCCGGAGCCTACCTTTACAATATTCCCTGACATTTCATGCCCTATCACCACAGGCGGCTTTATCCTCGAAGCCGCCCATTTATCCCAATTATAGATATGCAAATCGGTGCCGCAGATTGAAGCTGCCAAGACTTTTATTAAGACATCATGAGGGCCTGGTTCAGGAATGTCCATATGTATGATCGCCGCTCCAGGCCCTGCTTTTTCCTTAATCAACGCTTTCATCTTCCTTTTCATTTATTTTTGCCTCTTTACTTTAAAAGAAATAAATTTTAACACTTCTCTCTAATATATTCCCCACAGGCTTCAGTGTGCCTAACCAAAAAGAAAGGAAGCAAGAGAACTGTCCCCGTACTTCCTGACGGTTCTCTTTCTTCCTGATTTGTTTTTTCTGGAAGTGATCATTTTACCATAAACCTTTAACATATAACATAGTAAGGCTTTTTTTAAAGGATGGTAAAATAAATGAAAGGTTTCAAAATATTAAAGGGGTGGAAAAAACGTTTTTATTTATTATTTTTCTTAGTTTTACTTATTTCTCTTGCGCTGGCAGATATGGTTTACTATCAAAACAGGTTTTATCAGGGGATTTATTTGAATGATATTGCTCTAGGAGGTAAATCCCTTGAAGAAGTAGAAGAAATTTTAGAAAACATGCAGATAACTTTTGCTGGCCTTGAAGGGATGTTATATTCAATTCCTTTAAAAAAAATAGGGATAATCATATCCCAGGGGCAAATGATTAGGGAAGGCTACAACAATGGAAGGGAGAGCCCCTGGCCATTTAATTTGCTTTGCCGGATACAAATGAAAAAACAGGAAACTTCTCTTACTCTGCATTACCATCTGGATCTGCATTTAATGGAGCAGGGTCTGGAAACACTTAAAAATACATTTAACAGCAACCCGGTTGATGCGCATTTTTCGGTCAAAGATAAAGCCATAACACTATTTTTAGAAAAACAGGGCAGCCGAATCCTTACTGAGGAACTTATTATATTGCTGCAAAATCTCAACCAGGGAAATGAACCTCTTTTCATTGCTGTTCCTTTAGAAATACTGCATCCGGAGGTCACAGCTTTATCTCTTGCGCAAAAAGGATTAACTGCAGAAATGTCCTCATTTACAACAGAGTTTAATCCAACCGCAGCAAATCGAAATCATAATATCAGTTTGGCAGCCTATACCTTAAACAATTACATCATAGCTCCCGGTGAAATGTTTTCCCTTAACGCTGTTATGGGAGATACCACAGCTGAAAAGGGTTATAAGGAAGCACCGGTTATTTTAAACGGTAAAATTGTATCAGGTATTGGAGGCGGTCTCTGCCAGGTTTCCACCACCCTTTATAACGCTGCGCTTCTAGCCGATTTGCAGGTATTAGAGCGCCACAACCACCTGCTTACGGTACCATATGTCCCACCGGGTCGCGATGCCACCGTCTCATACGGCGCCAGAGATTTAAAATTCAGGAACAACAAAGAGCATTATCTACAAATTATTTCAGGCATTGAAGAAAATATTCTATTTATTGGATTTGCAGGATCTCCGCTGAAAGAGCACGTTGAGATAATTATCCATGAAAGGGCAGTTTTCTCGCCCCCCATAAGGTACGAAGCGGCTCCCGAACTTTTTCAGTGGGAGGCGGAGATTATCGAAGGCAGCCCGGGGTATACGGTTGAAGTCTGGAAAATCGTTTATCTGGATAATGAAGAAAAAAGCAGGAAAGCAATTTCCATAGATACTTATAACCCGCATCCCATAATCTTTAGGCGGGGCACTAAAACAAGCGATTCTAATACATCGGTTCCCATGTCCATCCGCATACTCCCTGCCATAAGTCCCTAAAAAGGACTTCATGCCCATAAACTATACCAAGGGTACATTTCGCATGATGGGACGTGCCAAGGGAATGTTTCGCATGGCAGAGGGATGTTTTGTCTGCCACACGAACGAGTTATTTGAGGGCTAAAAAGAAATCTATTTGTAACACCAGTTTTTAGCTACTGCCATTTCCTTTAATTTTTCTACTATGGACAAGGCCGGCGAGTCAACCAGGTCGTAAGGATTCAAGGTTAACTTTTCCCTGGGATTTTGCAGCAGATCCACTATGGCTTCCTTGATAAGCCCGCTGTGGTAAGGTAACGATAAAACGTTGGAACCGCATTCACGTCCCTGCTGACGGCGGCCTACGTTGATAAAAGGAATATTAAAAAAGGGGGTTTCTATGATTCCGCTGCTGCTATTGCCTACCATAAGGTCTACGCGGGATAGCAGAAAAAGATATTCATCGGAGTCTATGGAGGCCAGATAGGTGCGGTTATCCCCCTGGCTGGAAAATTGAAGCAGCCTTTCTCTAAACAAATCAGCCCCCGCATCGCTGTTAGGACCGATGATAATAATATTGGCATTATTGAGTCCGTCAAGAGCATCTATTACCGAACCAATCTGCCCGGCCAGCTCCAGTTCTTCCTTACTATCGGGATGCATGCATACCAGAATGTTTTTTGTTCTGCTGCTCAGCTTATATTTTTTTAACCATGTAGAAGCAACCTCTGGGGGAAGTTTGCTTACTTTTACAATATCGTGTTTTCTCAAAGTGCCCACGGCTGTGATTCTCCACTCATCCTCACCCATGCGTACCAGGTTAGCTTTAGAACGTAGGGTAGAAACGAAGTGAAGATGAGCCAGCTTGGAAACTGCGTGACGAATCGCATCATCGGCAGAACCGCTGCTTTCCCCCCCAAACAGATGGACAATTCCGATGTTCTGATAATGGGCCGCTAAGGCGGCAGCCAGCATTTCTCCCCTGTCTCCAAGCAGCAGAATAAAATCGGGACGATGAAAGTCTAAAATGTCAGCAAAATACAGCACTGCCAGGCCTACGGACTGTGACATATGATAAGTGCCATCTCCGCGGATCAAAATGGAGGGAGCAGCGATAATATCCAACCCGTCTTTTTGTACTGCAGTTATGGTTCGGCCGTACTCTTCTAGCAGATGCATTCCCGTTACCACTAACTGCAGGTTAATATCCTCTTCCAGACTCAGCATTTTCAATAGTGGGCGGTAAATGCCGTAATCCGCCCTAGTTCCAGTAAAACAGATAGTTTTCACGTTATTCACCCTATTCCAGGTCATGCCAGTAAAGCGGCTGACCTTTTGGTTTACTGCCCTTTAGTTTCCGACCCAGCACTTCCCCCCAGCGATCCGGCTCAATGCCTGCCAGGGGCCTGAGAGAAACCAGGTCTTCGGGGGTAATACTATGCCCCGCAGGCAGGTTTTGGGCAAGGTAAAGAGACTTACGGACCTTTCTTTTCATTTCTTCTTCCCTGGCAGTTGCTTTCTTCAACGTTTTTCCCAGCATCTTCTCAACACGACGTATCCCCTCTACCATTTTTTTAAATTCCCACGGTTCAAGAGAAGCCCGATGGTCCGGCCCAGGCAGCTTTCTGTCCAGGGTTAAGTGCTTCTCTATGATTTTATAGCCGAGAGCAGCAGCAGCAATTGGAGCTTCCAGGCCAGGTGAATGGTCTGAATACCCAACAATCCTGCCAAAAGCCGGTTTCAGCGTGTGGATAACGTTAAGATGAAGGTCTTTGTAACGGGCGGGATAATCCGTAGTGCAGTGTAACAGGGCAACAGGCACCCCCGATAGCACTTCCAGGGCCTCCTCTATCTCTTTCAGGCCGGACATACCAGTGGACAGGATTACTGGTTTGCGGAAAGAAGCTATAATTTCAAGTAACGGGAGGTTGCTAATCTCACCACTGCCCACTTTGAAGGCGGGCACCCCTATTTGATCGAGCAAACAAGCACTCTGATAGTCAAATGGAGAGCAAAGAAAAGTTATGGCGTCGCTGCAGTACTCTTTTAGACACTTCAAATCACCTGCTGTAAGCTCCAGCGCGCTCAGGATTTCTCGCTGAGCGGAGTGATTACCCGGAGCTATTAAATCTTCAGTCTTGAAAAGCTGAAATTTTACCGCATCCGCCCCCGCTTCCCGGGCAGCATCTACCAGTTTTTTCGCCATTTCCGGAGAACCGTTATGATTAACACCGGCCTCCGCAATAATATAGGTCGGATTCTTTAAGGAAATACGTTTTTTCTCTATCTTAATAACCACTATACACACCCTCCTTCCCCTCGTATATCATATTAATAAACACGTTATCCTGCCACTTTGAGTTCACAAAATATTTTCAAAAACATATATTAACTCATATTCCGCATAATACCCCGAAGTATTGCAATAGTAAATATATACCAACCAAA
>JAUSPO010000040.1 GCA_030656575.1 Bacillota bacterium | reverse complement strand
CCCACCAATAAAACTCCTGCCTACTATCTCAGATTGAAAAGATGGCTTATTACCATCTAAAAAACTTACTTCTACTACCGTACCCACTTTCTTTCTGTTGGAGTACTTCGAGTACTATGAGTACAGACCACGAGTTTTGTATGTACTCCAACAAAGAATTACATCTGTTCGAGTACTATAAGTACTATATTTTAGTATCACGAGTTATCTGACTCGACGTTACTATGGTAAGTACGTTTTTTTCCATTCTCTGCTTTATGTTCATACTATTTCTTGTTCTTACTAAAATTATCCTTCCCCTTTTAAGAAAATACGGCAAAAAGCAGGAAAAAAGGCTTTTTTATAGAACCTTATGACATAGGTAAAAATATACCATCTAGAGAGACTAAATACTTATGTAGGAGGATTATTATTTTGCAAAACGCACAATCTCATTTTTTAGGAACGAAAGACTATATAGCCTCAGAGGAGCTGCAAAACAGTGTAAATATCTCTGCTGCTCTTGGCAGGCCTCTGCTGATCAAGGGTGAACCGGGGACGGGCAAAACCATGCTGGCCCGCAGCATTGCCAGCGCGCTGGACAAACAGCTCTTTATCTGGAATATCAAGTCCACCACGAAAGCCAGGGATGGCCTTTATATTTATGATACTGTTCAGAGGCTCTATGACAGCCAGTTCGGCGACCATGATGTCTCGAATATTCGTCATTATATAAAATTGGGCAAGCTGGGGGAAGCCTTTGTTTCGCCGGAGCAGGTTGTGGTACTGATTGATGAAATCGATAAGGCTGACCTTGAATTCCCCAATGACTTGTTATGGGAACTTGATATTATGAGCTTTGACATTGCGGAAACAGGTGAAACCATAAAAGCCGTGCACAGGCCAATCATTATTATAACCAGTAACGCGGAAAAGGAACTGCCAGATGCCTTTTTAAGGCGCTGTATTTTCCACTATATATCTTTTCCCGATGAAGAAATGATGGTTGCAATCATAAAAGTACACTATCCTGATCTGGAAAAAAAATTACTTGAAGAGGCCATGAAAGCTTTTTACTGGGTCCGCAGTATAAACGGGTTACAAAAAAAACCCAGCACAAGTGAGTTGTTGGATTGGGTTCAGGCCCTCACCGTTGGTGGAATCAGCCCCGCAAAAATCAGCAGCGAAATGCCGTTTTTGGGCGCCTTGCTTAAAAAAGACCACGATTTTAACTTGATTCTGCAGCGCATGCACAATCAGGGAGCGCAGAAAAAAGCCCCTACGCCTGGCTTTATGCGTAACTGGTAGGGTGAGATTATGTTTATAAACTTTTTTTACCTGCTGAGAAATTACGGGGTTCCCGTTTCCATAAATGAATGGATGACCCTTACTGAGGCATTGAGCCGCGGTCTGGCTTTCTCCAGTCTTTACGGTTTCTACAACCTTGCCCGCGCGGTACTGGTTAAGAGTGAGACCCATTACGACAGATACGACCTGGCTTTTCAAAATTATTTTGAGGGGATAGAAACGCCTGTTGAATTAACGGAGCGGGTTCTGGATTGGCTTCAGAATGCGCTGCCTCCACTAAATATCTCTCCCGAGGAGCGCAAGCAGTTTCAGGATTGGGATCTCGATGAACTGCGCCGTCAATTGGACGAGAGACTTAGAGAACAAAAGGGAGAACATCATGGCGGCGGTAATTGGATAGGCACGGGCGGGACTTCCCGATTTGGACATTCCGGTTATCATCCCGCAGGGGTTCGTATTGGAGGCGAATCTGTAAACAAGTCTGCCGTGAAGGTTGCGGGAGAGCGTAAGTTTCGCGGTTTCCGTGCAGATGAGACCATTGGCGTTAGGCAATTTGAAGTTGCTTTGCGTAAATTGAGGCAGCTTAGCAGCAAAGATGAAGGTCCCAAGGATGAACTGGACCTGGAAGAAACAATACGCGAGACCGGGGAAAAGGGAGGCTTACTACAGCTGGTCTGGTCCCGCGGCCGCAAGAACACATTAAAGGTAGCGCTGATTATGGATTCAGGTGGTTCCATGATGCCCTACAGCCGTATCTGCGGTCAGCTTTTTATGGCTCTCAACAGGGCCAGTCATCTCAAAGACCTGCGGTTTTTTTACTTTCATAATTGCGTTTATGACCATATCTATCTGGATCCGTCCTGCAATATCCGTAATTCAATTAAAACGGAGGAATTCATCAACACTTTTAATTCTGAATACAAAATTGTTTTTGTGGGTGACGCGAGCATGGCTCCCAGTGAACTGACAATGATCAACGGGGCAATCGATTGGGATACTGTCAATGATGAGCCCGGCATATTATGGTTTCAACGTATTGCTTCCCGTTTTGAACATTCAGTCTGGTTAAATCCGATTCCTTCACATTACTGGAACCGAACAATAGGAGCTTACACTATTGCTTTAATTAGACAGGTCTTTCCCATGTATGAGCTCACAGTAGAGGATCTGGAAAGAGCAATTAAAAAGCTAAAGGTAAGAAAGTAACATGACAATTGATGAGCCCCTTTGTGGGGCTTTTTTCTTTTATGAAATAAATGAAATTATTTTAAAGGAAATAGGGAAAATATGGAGAAATATGTGGTAGATCCTTATATTTAAAAGGTCATAGAAAACGGCTGGTGCAGAAATGAATACAACCAATAAAATATTTATAAAAAAACTTAAGCAGCTCGATGATGAATTTTTGAGTCTATACAGGCAGGAACGATATCCGGAGGCACTCGGAGCAGCAAGAAAAACTCTTAAGTTCGCAGAAGAAACGCTGGAACAGGGAGATCCCTTCCGGGAACATTTAAAAAATAATTTAAAGTATGCTAAACGCGAATATGACGAAACTGCACAAAAAATTAAAGAGGACGCCTGTATTGGGGAAATAAAAACCGCTAAAAAGGGACGAAAGCTTTCAGGCAGCCTTATTTTGTTGTGTGCCTTCATATCTGCATGCTGCATTTTGGGATTTACATTCCTGCCGCAGGGTCCAAAAATCCAGGCTTCTTTATCCAGTGATTATGCTGCAGCGAAGGAATTTATTTCACATGCCCATGAGCTAAAGGAAGAATCAATCATAGAGGCACCACTGATCATGCAAAATCCTGAACTGCCAAGAGGTTGTGAAGTAACCAGCTTAGCTATGCTGCTGCAGTATGCGGGGGTTCCGGTTGACAAACTAACGCTGGCAAAGGAAATTAAAAAAGATCCTGCTTCTTACAAGATAAAAAACGGTAAAATATATTTTGGTAATCCCCATTATGGATTTGTGGGAAATATGTATTCTCTTCATGAGCCAGGATATGGCGTTTACCACGGGCCTGTCAGACAGCTAATGGAAAAATATCTGCCAGGTAAGACAATAGATCTTACAGGGTGCGAATTTGAAGATCTTTTGTTTTTCCTGAGCGAGGAAATACCTGTATGGGTGGTTATTAATTCAACATTTTCTGAGTTAGCCCCCGCGGAATTTATTACCTGGCATACTCCAACAGGAGTTGTTCAGATTACCTACAGGATGCATTCAGCCCTGCTTACAGGATTTGACCGGGAATATGTATATTTTAACGATCCCCTAGTGAATATACCTAATAACAAAACAGGCAGGGAATCATTCCAGGTCGCCTGGGAACAAATGGGGAAGCAGGCCGTTACATATCTTCCCTACTAAGTGATGCATAATATAACAAAACCATTTGTGGAGGAAAAGATGAGACCAAAGGTTGTTATAACACGAAAAATGCCGGAGGAGGGCCTCAGGCTTCTGGACGGAAAATATACGATAAATCTTAACGAAAAGGACCGTCCAGTTACCAGGAATGAACTTAAAGAACTCCTTTTCGATGCCTCTGCGCTGCTCTGCATGCTTAATGATACTGTGGATGAGGCTATCTTAAAGGGGGCGCCAAAACTAAAGATTGTATCCAATCTGGCTGTGGGGACGAATAATGTTGATCTTAAGGCCTGCACAAGGATGGGTATTGTGGTTACAAACACCCCCGGTGTGCTTACGGAGGCAACTGCCGACCTTACTTTTGCTCTCCTTCTCGCTGTTACAAGGCGTATTGTGGAGGGAGACAGATTTATAAGGGATGGAAAATTCGACGGGTGGGATCCCCTTTTGTTTGTGGGAGGAGATTTATACGGAAAAACACTTGGAATAATAGGTATGGGCCGTATCGGGCAGGCAGTGGCTCGCCGTGCCCGGGGATTTGGAATGAAAATTGTCTACAATAACAGGAAACCGGTCTCCGAAGAAACAGCCCGTTTATTAGAGGCATCCTATGCTCCCCTGGAAGAAGTTATTCGCCAAGCTGATTTTCTGACCCTTCACCTGCCCTACTATCCCGAGGTGCACCATCTTATCAACGGGGAGAGGTTGAAGATCATGAAGCCCGGTGCATATCTTATTAATACAGCCCGTGGTGCTCATCTGGACGAAAAAAGTCTTGTAGAACACTTAAAAGAAAAACGAATCGCAGGGGCCGCATTAGATGTTTTTGAAAATGAACCGGAACTGGCCCCGTCTCTTACCGGCCTGGACAATGTTGTTTTGGTGCCTCACCTGGGGAGCGCCAGTGCCCATACCAGAAAAAAAATGGCGGTAATGGCCGCCGAAAGCATCTGTGATCTCCTGGACGGGAGAAAGCCGGAACGAGTCGTAAACCGGGAAGTATACGAGCAGGAATGACTTTAATATTGGAGGTTGAAAAATGTTATTTCTTGAACTGGCAAAAAAAAGATATTCTGTTAGAAGCTTTAAAAACGTGCCCGTAGAGCAGGAAAAGTTATTACAGATTCTTGAAGCAGGCAGGGTCGCCCCCTCTGCAGTAAACTTTCAACCTTTACATTTTATTGTAATACGTGAAAAGGAAATGCTTGAAAAGATAGCGGCAGGATATGAAAGAGACTGGTTAAGGGAAGCCCCGGTCATTATTGTAGTCTGTGTGGATTATCAAAAAGCCTGGCGCCGTCCGGACGGGAAAGGGCACGGTGATATTGATGCGGCCATAGCTATTGATCATATGACCCTGGCGGCTGCAGAACTTGGTTTGGGGACCTGCTGGATTTGTAACTTTGATTCCATGAAAACTTATAAACTCTTAAGTCTTCCACCGCGTACTGCAGCTGTGGCGCTGCTTCCTCTTGGTTATCCGGCTGATCAGGGAAATCCAGACCGTCATGATACTAAGCGGAAAAAATTTGATGAACTGGTGCACTGGGATGGTTATAAAGCATAGTAATTTCAGCTAGGGACGATACTTTCAGGCACAACGACGCCTGCACTGATGATCAGCTTTAACCCATCTTCTACAGTCATATTGAGGTGGATAATGTCACTATCAGGCACTAAAACTAACATCCCTGAAGTAGGATTTGGCGTAGTGGGAACAAAGACGTTAATTAATCTTTCAGCTGTTTTGTCCTGAACTTCTCCCTGGAATTCTCCGGTGACGAATCCTACAACAAAGAGACCTTTTCTGGGATATTCAATAAGGGCAACTTTATTAAAAACCTGCTTGCCCTGCATAGAAAAAGCCTGAACTATTTGTTTGGAGGCGAAGTATATTTTTGATGCCAGAGGAAGCTTTTTAAGAAGAGTTTCAGCTAAAGACAAAAGCCTGACACCTATTATGTTTGTGATAATAAATCCTGTAAAAAAAATTATGATTAGGACAGCAGCGACTCCGATCCCCGGGATTTTGTAACCTAATATATTTTCAATATAAACACCCAGGAAGTTGTCCATAATCAGGAAAAGATAATATAACAGATAAACAGTTATTCCAATCGGTATTAAAGTTAAAAATCCAGCGATAAACAAATGTTTAATCCTTTTCATAAATTCTCCTTTGCTTTTTTTAATATTCCTTTCAATTCCTATTATACAATTCTCAATAATAATATTAAACAAGGAATATCCTAAAAAAAATGAAAATTTACTGGTATTCAGGTTGATATTTTATCGGATGTAATTTATTATTAAATAATAGGGTGTAGTGATATTTCTAAAAGTTAATCTAGAGACGCTATTTACTTAGTAAGCAGAAGCGGAAATAAGAAAAATAAACTGAAAGGATAGGTATATTAATGCTAAAAGTAACTACAGAAGCGACCGAACAGTTGAAAGTGGTGTTAAGCCAGCAGGAAAAGGAAGAGGTTTATATCAGAATATTCGTCAATGGTATGGGCTGAAGCGGGCCAAACTTATCAATGGCTCTGGATGAGTCTGTTAAGGAAGATGACGATCGGTTGTATGAAACAGACGGGCTCACTATTATTTATGAGAAAAAAATTGCCCCTCATCTAAATGACAGGATTATTGAATTCCATTCTGGTCCGCAGGGTGGTTTTTCAATACAGAAGGAAGGTTCCGACTCAGGCTGTGGCGGAACCTGTTGTTAAAGTTACTCAAAGGGAGAGGGTGACAAATGTTTAAGATACTTGTAGCGACAGATGGCTCTGAACATGCCAGGAAAGTAGTGAATGATGTCATCAAAATTGCTGCGCCTATAAAAGCAGAGGTGATCGTCCTAACAGTTGAAGATTGGACTGCAGCGGATAGAGATGCCGGTGCGAAAGCCAAGGATGCGGTGGAGAAAGCGGTCACCGCTTTCAAAGAAAACGACATTACCGTAAGCCCTTTAATCCGTAAAGGGACGAAGAGGGCTGCAGATGTCATTATTGAGGTTGCTGATGAGGAAAACGTTGACCTTATCGTTCTGGGAAGCAGGGGTTTAAGGGGAGTTAAAGAAGTCTTTTTGGGAAGCGTAAGCCACAGAGTCGTTCATATGACTGATAAAAATGTGATGGTTATCAAGTAAGTTGTAACTGAAAGATATTTGAGTTTGAAAAGAAAAACCTTGCAGCTTGCAAGGTTTTTCTTTTGGGCATTATACTCCCCAACTGTCCTGATGATGCTCAAATGGGGGCTCAGACACATTTTCAGCCTTGCCCCTGGCTAGGGATGCAAAAATGCCGCCAATGCAAAGAACCGCAAAAATAATAAAGATATTTTTGATACTGGAGATAAAAAGGGGATGGTATTCAGGGGTAATCTGGGTTCTTCCAATGTTTAGGGAAAGTATAAGCAAAACTATTCCCATGCTAAGCAGTTGACCTGTCGTTCTCATTGTGGCAAGGGTAGCGGAAGCGACTCCATAATAATTCTTATGAACAGAACTCATGATCGCATTTGTATTAGGTGATGAGAAAAGAGCAGACCCAAAACCAAGAATTGTTAAACTAAAGACAATAAAGGCGATTGAAGTTTGCGTGTTTAGGTAAATCAGAGGTATGATGCCTATAACTATAATCGCCATTCCGGAAGAAGTGAGAATCCTCGGTTCCAATCTGTCTGAAAGCCGCCCGGCAATAGGAGAAAAAAAGGCCATCACAAGAGGTTGAGATACCAGAACTAACCCGGCATACTGAGGATCGAGTCCTTTTATATACTGCAGGTAAAGGCTTAGAAGAAAACCAACCGCAAAGGTGGCACTGTAGTTTATAAATGCAGCCAGATTAGAAAAAGCAAAAATCCTATTTTTTAAGAAAAGATTGATATTAAGCAAGGGGCTTTCCACCCGCATTTCCCACCATGCGAATAATATTATGCCGAAAATCCCCGTTATTATCAACCATAGACCCGATATGGCAGGTATAAGAGAAAGACCATACATCATTGACAAAAGGGCAATGCAGTAAATTATTGAACCAGCCAGGTCAAACTTTTCCCCCTTTGCTTCAGACCATTCTCCTTTCAATTTCCATAAAACAAGAAAGAAAGCCAGAAAACTAAAAGGCACGGTGACAAAGAATATACTTCTCCATCCAAGGTGATGGGTTAATATCCCTCCCCAGAACAGGGCCAAAAGATAGGCCCAGATAGCTTGCGGCAACATTTATCCCTAAAGCCCGGCCTCTTTCACCTGCAGGAAATACTGATGTCAGGATGGCTAGACTAGTTCCAAAAATTAAACCGCTTCCTATGCCCTGTAAGATCCTGAAGCATAGAAGCCAAGTGATTGAGGTTGAAAATGCGCAAAGCAGAGTGGAAAAGGAATAAATTAGGATGCCACATGAAAAAATCATCCTTCTTCCATAAATATCTGCTATTTTTCCAATGGGGATAAGCAGCATGGCTCCAATTAAAATATAAGAAGTTGCAATCCATCCCAGTAATATCGCATCTACGGAGAACTCTTCACCGATTGAGGGCAGTGCGATATTAATAGATGAACTCATAAAGGGTATTAAAAAATTACAAAGCGTGGCAGCTATTAAAGCAATTTGTTTATTATTGTTAAGCATGATTTGCTGTCATCCTTCCAAAATATCATCTTGTATAAAAGTCTCCGGTATGAAAAACAATACTAAAAAGGCTAAAAAGATAGATATACAGTATAGTAAAAAGATACTGTAATAAGGCGAAAAAGCAGAAGCGTTCTTACCATAATCAATGATTAAGCCTGTTATGCTTTGGAAAAATCCCACACTGAAAAGCATAACCGTGTTTAATATCCCAAGGGCTGTGCCTGTAATGTTTAATGGAAAAAAATCTTTAACAGATGTAATGTTTATTAAAAATACGGATCCAAAAAAACCAAGAGAAAGGTATTGAAGGGCTGAAATATAAAAACCCCAGTAATCAGTCTGAAATAGGAATATTAGTAAAGTTAATAAAAAGAAAATTGTCCCCCAAAATAGAATCGGTTTACGAAGTTGCAAATAGCGATCAGACAGAAGCCCCCAAAAGGGGCCTCCGATAATTATTCCTATTGATGTAAACATCAGGATCACTCCTGCAGTTTCCCTACTGAGTGAAAAAACATCCTGCAGATATGCTATACCCCATAACATCTGGAAACTAAAAAGTACTCCGTAAATAAAAAAAGCCCAGATAATGAAATAAATAAATTTATAGTATAAAGACAGATGTTCTTTAAACGTCAGATTTTTGACGTCTTTAGAGATTTTTCCCTGATGTTTGGTTCTATCTGCTTTTTCATTCATCAGATACCAGGCTGAAATCACTAAGGCCAGCAGTAGGATTGATGAGAGAATAAAGGGTAATCTCCAATTGGTCCGTTCCACCAAAAATGCCAGAGGATATGAGGAAAAGAGCAACCCAAAAGAACCGACAGAACTAATCACACTTGTTAAACTTGCAAACTCCCGGGGCAAATAAGACAAAGAAAGGTACTTGAGGGCTGGAACAAAAATTCCGGCAGTTCCCAAACCGGTTAGAAGTCTTGCCAGGATTGCCACCTGGATATTTTGCGAGAATGCAAAAAGAAATGTACCCGCTACTCCAATGATTCCAAAAAGGAAAACTGTATGTTTAACCCCAAATCGATCCGATAGTACCCCAACTGGTATCTGAACTGCCCCATAAATATAGAAATATACTGCGGACATTAGACCCAGTGATGAAGCAGAAATTGAAAAATCTTCCATTAAGTCATGAGCTATTACAGCTGTTGTGGAGCGCAAAAAAGAGCCATCACAAAAAGCAGACAAAAAATACCAAAAACTAAGGTGCGGCGTGTGTTCTTATCGTCCAACAAAATAGCTCCCTTCACAAAAAGTATGATTTCTTTTATGTCAGTTAAGGTTATAGATGGTTACTCGGGAATCTTGCTATCCTTATAATATTTGCAGGGTTTCTGAATGTCAACAAGTTAAGGGGGATTTATAATAAATATATCGAATATATAAGGGTGCTGTTAAAAATTAATTGGGGTGACGTGAATGAGTATGGTTGTTCTGGCATGTCAAACAATTTCTGATGAACTGAACCTGGCAATGGAAATTACAGGTGCCGATTATCCTGTTTGCTGGGTTGAGTCAGGGCTCCACAACAGCCCTCAGAAACTTAGAGTTAGAATACAGGAAGAAATTGATAAAATAGACTATGCTTCTACGGTTTTATTAGCATTTGGGTACTGTGGTATGGCCTTAAATGGTATAAAATCACAGTACGCAAGGTTAATTTTACCAAAAGTTGATGACTGTATATCTCTTCTTCTGGGTTCAAACAAATTACGGATTGATATTTCCATGGAGAAGCCTACTTATTTTTTTACCAGGGGATGGATTGACGGCGAACGAAGTCTTTTAAGGGAGTACGAATACTGCGTGAGTAAATACGGCCAAAAACGGGGAACAGAAATTATGCAGATCATATTTAAAGAATACAAGTGCATGGCGGTTATAGACACAGGAGCTTTTAATCCTGATGAATGCATTGTAAAAACCAGGAATCTGGCAGCTTCATTTGGCTTAGAGCATAATATAATTAAAGGTTCTTTGAAGTTATTTGAAAAACTGCTCTTGGGGCCGTGGGATAAAAGCTTTATTATTGCTGAACCTAATGAGGAGATAGGTCTGGATATTATTTGAAATAAAAAGTCCAAGCCTTTATTATTTTTCTAAGGAAGGAGGCAGTGCCATGAAGATCACAAAAACAATTGACGATATTTTTCATCCTCGTTCGATCGCGGTTGTGGGAGCTTCACAGAATCCCCGTTCCCAGGGCTATCAGTACCTGCGTTTTCTACTCGACTACGGTTACAGGGGAGCTATATACCCTGTAAATCTTACAGCAATGGATATCCTTGGCATCCTGAGTTATCCTTCCCTTAAGGAGATTCCCGGAAACGTTGACTATGTGATCTGTTGTATAAATGCGGCCCTGGTAAGGGGCTTGCTGGAAGAATGTTTCCTGAAAAAGGTTAAGGCAGTCCATCTCTTTACAGCACAGCTTAGCGAAACAGGTGATCAAAAAGCCTGTCTTCTTGAAGAAGAGATCAAAAAGGATGCTCAAAAATTGGGGATTCGCCTCATTGGACCTAACTGTATGGGTATCTACAACCCCAGGGAACGGATTGCATTTAATCACGATCTTTGCATGGAGCCCGGCTCTGTAGGAGCAATAGTCCAAAGCGGAGGTCTTGCCGGAGAGATAGTACGATTGGCTGCCCTGCGGGGAGTCCGCTTTAGCAAGGTTGTCAGCTATGGAAATGCTGTTGATCTAAACGAAACAGACTTCCTGGAGTACTTTTTATGGGATAAGGAAACGAAGGTAATTCTCGTCTACATTGAAGGCACCAGAAATGGCCGGAAATTATTTAAAGTCCTACGCAGGGCTGCAAAAATTAAGCCCGTTATTATTTTAAAAGGCGGAAGGAGCAGAGCAGGCATTAAATCTGTTGCATCACACACTGCTTCCATGGCTGGTTCCATAGATACGTGGCAGGTAGTCTTCCGACAGACTAAAGTGGTCCAGGCTAATACCCTAAATGAACTGATCGATCTTGCCGCTGCTTTTTATTTCCTTCCTCCCATAACCGGTAAACGCGTGGGTATAGTTGGAGGGGGTGGAGGCAAAAGCGTTCTTGCCTCCGATGAATATGAGGAAGCAGGCCTTGAAGTAATACCAATCCCGGAAGATATTGTAAAGTTCTTGGAAAGTAAAAATCCTAAGATAACAGGGTGGTTGTGTAATCCTATTGATGCTTCAATTTTGGCAACTTTAAACTTAAAATCAGTTGATATATTAAGATGCATGGCTGAATCACCTGAATTCGACCTGCTTAGTGTTAACACATCTGAAGATTCATTATTCCCCGGGGATTTATGGGTCGAATTTATTGAAGGGGATGCGAATGGGTGCATGATGGTCCGGAAAGAAGGGTTAAAACCCATAGTTGCTGTGGTGGGAAACCCGGAAATAGGGGTTAGTCAGACAGCAAATTGGCGTTGGCAGACTCTATCCAGATTGCGGGAACAGTTGACGGGGGAAGGTGTCCCTGTTTTTTCCAGCCCAGGGCGTGCAGCAGTGGCAATCAGTAAGCTGGTTGATTACTATCAATACTGGAAGGAAGCAGGGGATGAATAGATGACAGATCTAATTAAAGAAGCAAAGGCGCAGGGTAAAAAAGTACTAACCGAAATAGAAGCTAAGGATATTTTTAGAGCAGCGGGGATTCCTGTGGTAAAAACATATTTGGCAGCATCAAAAGAAGAAGCGCAGATGATCAGTTCCAGTCTTGGTTTTCCGGTGGCTTTAAAGATCTGTTCTACAGATATTCTACATAAAACAGAAGCAGGGGGAGTATTTCTTAATCTCGCCTGCGCAGAAGAAGTTGGACGGGCCTATGATCAGATCCTGGAGATGGCTATGAATAGGTATCCTCTGTCAAATATTGAAGGGGTTACGGTCCAGGAAATGGTCGTCGGCGGTGTTGAAGTTGTCGTTGGCATGACCCGGGATCCTCAGTTTGGCTTCATGATTATGTTTGGCATCGGAGGAATATTCGTGGAAATTCTTAAAGATGTCTCCTTTCGAATCGTCCCCTTAAACGAAGAAGACGCATGGGAAATGATCTCCGAAATAAAGGGGCGGGCATTACTTGAGGGAGTAAGAGGAACGATGCCGGTGAAAAAAGAAGCGTTGGTGGAGATTCTCGTTAAACTTTCCCGCTTTATTGAAGAAAACCCGGAGATAATAGAGATGGATATTAATCCTCTTTTTGCAAACAGCCGGGGAGCTGTTGCTGCAGATGCACGTATTATAATGGAATAGTACCGAAAAATAAGAATCCTGTTCATAATATAAAAAGGTGGGAAAAGCCATTATGTTTGAAGAAATTTTGCCCGGAATCTATAGAATTGAAGTGCCCATCCCTGATAACCCTCTGCAAACAGTAAATTCCTACCTGCTTAGAGGAAAGGAAGAAGACCTGATTATAGATACGGGTGTTGATAATGAAGAGTCCAGTGTAGTTTTATTATCTGCCCTACATAAGATAGGGGCAAAGATGGATAATATTAATATTTTTATTACTCATCTTCACTATGATCACTTTGGGCTTGCTGCTTCCTTAGCATCCAATGGGTCCAAAATATATCTAAACGCCCGGGATGCAATGTTTTTAGGAGATGCAAACCTGGAAGAAAGAGACTTGATTCATGGCAGATTGAATGGGTTTCCCTACGGTGAGCTACAAGAAGCGAATAAGAACAGGGATGACGTTCTTAATAATCTTCTTATCGAAGATATTAAAAAATCTTTTGAAGAACGTACTGAAAATGCACTTCCGGAAAAACAGCTCTTTCAACTAATAGGAGATGGAGACACTTTACATGTAGGTGAGTATTCTTTAAGGTGTGTTATGACACCTGGGCATTCAAGTGGACACCTCTGTCTATATGAGGCCAATAATAAGATTCTCTTCTCGGGGGATCATATCCTGGAGGGTATCACGCCGGCAGTATTTCTCTGGCCAGGGGAAAAACGAAATCCCCTTAAAGAATATTTAAATAGTCTGGATAAGGTTTTTAATATGGAAATTAATAATGTCCTTCCTGGCCATCGCAGCAGTTTTCAGGATTACCGGGGAAGAATCTCCCAAATAAAAGCACACCATTACGCTAGGGAAGAGGAAATTGCCTCCGTACTCGATACTAAAGGAAAAAGCGCCTACCAGATTGCTTCCAAAGTAAGTTGGAGCATTTCTGAGTCTTGGGATCGATTTGCTTCTGAACTGAAGTGGATGGCTTTAGCCGAGACGCTGGCACATTTAAATTACATGGAAGAAAATGGTCGAATTAAAAGTAAACTCCAAAGCGATAGAGTTATTCACTATTACCTATGAAAAAAACGGAAATAATTTTGTGTGCCACGGGGACGTTTCGTTTGGCAACCGTTATGTGCCAAGCGAAACGTCCCCGTGGCTTTTCCCCTTGGCTTTTCCCGTGGCTTTTCGTGGTTTTTCTTTATATTGGGGTGGTGGCTCGGGGGTAGCTTCCCAGTAGTTTTAAAAATAAAGCTTTTTCTTTTAATTCCTTTAGTGCTTGGGAGACTTTTTTATCTTTTCGGTGGCCCTCAATATCCAAAAAGAATATATATTTCCCCAGTTCACTCCGTACAGGTCGGGATTCGATTTTCGTCAGGTTTAGATTATAATTAGCTAATATTCCCAGAGCCGAGAACAGGCTTCCAGGCTTATCATGTAGCCCGATTAATAAAGAAGTTTTATCGTCTCCTGTTTGTGGAGCATCGACTAAGGCAAGGATGAAAAAGCGGGTAATATTAAACGGCTCATCCTGAATATTTTCCCTTAGAATTTCCAGGCCGTAAAACTCGGCAGCTTGCTGTGAAGCGATAGCAGCTTTCCCCTCACTCTGGGCAACCAGTGCAGCTGCATCTGCGGTACTGGACATATTAATACGGGATGCATCCGGCAAGAGTTTATCTAAAAAAATGCGGCACTGGGCCAGGGCCTGAGGGTGGGAGTACACTTCTTTTATTTTGGACAAAGTTTGCCCTGGAGCGGTCAGAAGAAAATGCTTTATCCTGCACAGCAGTTCACCCTTAATTTTAACATCAGTATTACCGGAAAGCAGGTCAAAAGTCAGGTTTACGGATCCCTCCAGGGAGTTTTCTACAGGAACGACTCCCTGGTCTATTTCTTTTTTTGTAATGGCTGAAAAAACTTTATCAAAAGCAGGGTATGGTCTGAGCAAAAAAGTTCCGTTTTTATCATAGCTCCTGGCTGCCTCTTCGGTAAAGGTTCCCGGGGGTCCCAGGTAGCCCATTAAATTTTCCATTTATTAATCTGTCTCCTCCCAATTATTTAATCAGTTTCTGCAGCACTTAGAATATAAAAAATCTTCCTGTCCAGAAACAGGAAGTTTCCTCCGCGGTGCCACCCTGGTTGGCTCAAAAAAACCTCTTTCAGGAGCAGGACCTCTTTACATAAAGAGATCCAGTTCCCGTTCCATTTAATTTTTGTTATATTAGCATAGGAACCCGTTTGGTGTCAATCATTATTTCTCCAGAGTAGATTTCTCTAAAGTAAAAAAATATTTTCAAAAGTAGTTGACAGAGCAATAACCCTGTGTTAAAATAAAATCTAATTTATATTAACTCAAAGACAATGAAAAAGGAAAGTACGCTGGTCTAGTTTTCCACAGAGATGAGAGGTCGTAGGCTGAAAGCCTCTCGGTAAAACGACCGGAAGAAGTTCCCTTTGGAGTCGCAGGTTGAAGAATCGGATAAAAATTGGTCGGTAGAAGAAATAAAAGTAAAGCGATGACGGAGAAAAGTAGGTAATAAACGGATTTCAGAGAGCCGGGGGCTGGTGCGACCCGGTATCCCAAGTTACTGAAATACACTCTTGAGAAGCAAACCGAAAGCCGATCATTTATTAACGGTCAGTAGGCTTTGACGGAAACTTCCACCGTTAAAAGGAAGGGGGTATAAGGCTGGAATGTTTTCAGTCCGTACCTGACACCACTTATGAGTTGTATTAAAGGGTATCGGGCGGAAAATTCTGGTCCGTACTTTGTGATAAGAGGGGGACACTATGTGTTCAACTAGGGTGGTACCGCGTGAAGATTAAACTTCCGTCCCTATGGGGATGGAAGTTTTTTTAATTTATAAGGGGGTACTGGTTCAACAAGTTTATGTTTAAGGTTCCCCATACGTACAGTCCGGTTTTAAAAATCGTTTACAAACTTTTAAGGAGGATTTGTTATGATTGTTATTTTGAATTCAGGCGCTCATGAAGAGGAAATTCTGGAGGTAGAGAAATGGATTACAAATCTTGGCTATAGTGTCTACCGTTCCATCGGTGAAACCAGTACTATCTTGGGAGCAATAGGTCCCCCCCGGGAAGAGGTTAAAGAGGCTTTGGAGGCAATGTCTTCCGTAGAGAGAGTAATACTTGTTTCTCCTCCTTTTATGCTGGTAAGCAGGGAGTTCAAAAAGGAAAAGACTACCTTTAAAGTTGGAGATGTTGAAATAGGTGGTGGGAAAGTGGTCCTTATAGCCGGACCATGTGCAGTTGAGGGAAGGGAATCATATCTTCAAGCTGCTGAAGCTGTAAAAGCCGGAGGGGCGGATATTTTAAGAGGGGGGGCATATAAGCCCCGCACTTCTCCTTACGACTTTCAAGGTCTGGAAGAAGAAGGTTTAAAAATTATGGCCGAAGCCAGGGATATAACCGGTCTACCCATCATAACAGAAGTGCTGGACCAACATTGTGTTGAAGTTGTTGCCCGCTATGCGGATATTATCCAAGTAGGTGCGCGTAATATGCAAAATTTTAAGCTGCTGACAGAGCTGGGGCAGCTGAATAAACCTGTTTTAGTCAAGAGGGGGATGTCGGCAACTATTGAAGAGTGGTTAATGGCTGCAGAGTATCTTCTCAGCCAGGGAAATAAGCGGGTCATCCTCTGTGAAAGGGGAATACGAACTTTCGAAACAACTTATACCCGTAATACATTAGATATCAGTGCTGTCCCCATTGTAAAAGAGTTAAGCCATTTGCCTGTATTTGTCGACCCCAGTCATGGTACCGGGAAGTGGAAATGGGTTCCTTCCATGAGCCTTGCTGCAGTGGCAGCCGGTGCAGATGGGCTCATGGTAGAGGTGCATAGTACGCCTAAAGAGGCGCTTTGTGATGGTCCCCAATCTCTAATTCCGGAAAAATTTTCACAGATGGTTGGTTCATTGAGAGGAGTGGCAGAGACAGTTGGCCGTACCTTGTAGTAAACCGTTATTTAAAAAGTGCTGTATCATCGGTCTTGGTCTTATGGGAGGCTCGCTGGGCATGGCTCTGGGGAAGTATAATGTTGTGGAGGAGCGCTGGGGGCACGATATTAATGCTCTATCCATGGCAGAGGCCAGGGAGCGGGGAGCAGTAGATAAGACAGGAGACTTGTCAAGTTCTCTGGATGATGCAGAACTGGTTATCCTCTCCATGCCGGTGGGGCAGATTGTGGAGATGCTAAGTGAAATATCATCTTTTCTTAAAAAAGGCGCATTGGTAACAGATTTAGGAAGTACAAAGCTTAGGATCGTTGAGACCATGGAAAATGTGCTGCCTCCAGGAGTAACGGGTATAGGGGGGCATCCTATGGCCGGTTCAGAACAGGCGGGAATTGCCGTAGCAGATCCGTCCATGCTTGAGAATGCCATTTATATATTAACCCCCACATGGCATACCTCGGGCAGAAAACTGAGAAAGCTGCAGGATATGATTCATGCTGTCGGGGCCCGTCCTTTAATTCTGGAACCGGAAGAGCATGACAGGTTTGCGGCTCTTATAAGTCACTTTCCTCAGATGGTCGCTGTTGCCCTCGTTAATACTTTACGAAATTCTGGTCAGGATCAGGATTTGCTTCTTACTCTTGCCGGTAATGGGTTTAAAGATACTACTCGTATTGCCATGAGCGAACCGTCCATGTGGTATGATATCTTTACAACTAATAAGAAATATTTAAGAGATTCATTGGAAATCTTTTTGGAAGAATTACATTCACTACATGGTTATTTGGAAAAAGAGGATGAAAAAGAAGCGAAAGAAACACTGACAAAGGCCGGATTCGTAAGACGTTCCCTTCAGTAAAAAATGGGATACGAGATTAGCAAAAGCTGTGGATGGGAATAGAAGAGGAAGGTTGAAAAAATGGACATAATTATAGAACCCAAGGAACATCTGTTAGGCCAAATCAGGGTGCCGGGTGACAAATCCATTTCCCACAGGGCATTAATCCTTTCTTCCCTTGTGGAAGGGACAATGGAGATAGAAGGCCTTCTGGAGGCAGAAGACCCCCTAAGTACATATAAATGCCTTCAGGAATTAGGTGTTGAATTTAATGGCGATTGGAACAGGTTAGAGGTAAAAGGGAAGGGTTTACGGGGCTTAAGAGAACCGGATAATTTTCTGGATGCAGGTAACTCCGGTACTACCGCTCGTCTTCTTCTGGGGGTACTGGCCGGGCAGCCTTTTTTTTCAGCATTAACCGGAGATAGTTCTTTAAGAAACAGGCCTATGGGAAGAGTAACTGAGCCTCTGAAAAAGATGGGAGCTTCTCTGGATGGGCGCGGCAGCAGTACCCTTTTGCCACTGTACGTAAGGGGCAGGGACTTGACCCCTCTTCGCTATACTTTGCCTGTAGGCAGCGCCCAGGTTAAATCAGCCCTTCTGTTGGCGGCCCTTTTCACCGATGGTACCACAGAAATAATTGACCCGTTTTATTCCAGGGATCATACAGAGAGGATGATCCAATATCTGGGCGGCAGGATGAAAAGGAAAAATGAGCGGATTCTGTTCGAAACTCCCCTTACATTACAAGCCAGGAAGATTCAAATACCTGGAGACATATCATCAGCATCCTTTTTTCTGGTAGCAGCGGCACTGGCTCCAAGAGGGGAACTTTTAATTGAAGAAGTAGGCATTAACCCTACCAGAACCGGAATACTGGATGTGCTGAAAGAGATGGGGGCTGGTGTGAAAATTTTAAATGAAAGAGAATATAATTACGAGCCGGTAGCCGACCTATTCATTAAAAGCGGCGCTCCCTTAAAAGGGATAGAGATTAACGCTGAAATAATCCCGCGTCTGGTAGACGAGATACCTGTTTTGGCTGCTGCCGCACTTTTTGCTGAAGGTGAAACGGTTATCAAAGGTGCAGGGGAATTGCGTTTTAAGGAAACTGATCGCTTAAGTGCTTTAACACTTGAACTGAGAAAAATGGGGGCTCTTATAGAGGAGCTTCCTGATGGTTTAGTCATCAAGGGAAAGGCTGGAATAAGAGGTGCCTGCTGTTCAAGTCAGGGTGACCACCGCATTGCCATGTCCCTGGCTGTGGCAGCGCTTTTTGCCCAGGGCGAAACTGTTATCCAGGGAGTTGAAACTGTACAGATTTCATTTCCCGGTTTTTTTGAACTTTTAAAAAAAATAACTTCTTAAAGGGGGGGGGAACGGCAGGAGTTTTAGCGATTGACTGGGAACGTTAAAAAGGTCCTGTCTTCTTGAGATGCGTTATTTATCAGCAGGTGAGTCTCACGGTCCTTCACTGGTAGGTATTATTGAAGGACTGCCGGCAGGTTTGACTATAAAAGAAGATTATCTTAACCAGCAGCTGGCCAGACGCCAGGGGGGGTACGGCCGGGGGGGGCGCATGTCCATTGAGAAAGACCGTCTTAAAATCCTCTCTGGTGTCCGTTTTGGGAAGACTACAGGCAGCCCTCTTTCCCTTATGATTGAAAACAAGGATTGGATGAACTGGAAAAAGGTGATGTCAACAGACCCGCTGGATGAAACAGGTGAAAGAAAGGTAACCACCCCACGACCGGGGCATGCCGATCTGGCCGGGGGGATAAAATATTTCCACCGCGATCTTCGTAATGTATTGGAACGCGCCAGTGCCAGAGAGACGGCAATGCGAGTAGCTGTCGGCAGTATCGCCACTTTATTGCTGGCTCATTTTCATATAATAAGTGCCGGTTATGTTGTTGCCGTGGGAGATGTGAAGGCTTCTTCACGAGAACTGGATTTAACAGCAGGTGTTATCAAAGAAAAAACAGTTGACTCTCCATTCTACTGCCTTGATGGAAAAGCGGAACAGTTGATGAGGGAAAAGGTCGACCAAGCCAGGGAGAGGGGAGATACCCTGGGAGGAGTTTTTGAGGTCATTGTTGAAGGGCTTCCACCGGGGATCGGGAGCCACGTTCACTGGGACAGGCGCCTGGACGGCCGGTTGACCGGAGCGTTAATGAGCATTCCCGGCATAAAGGGTGTTGAGATAGGCCTGGGCTTTGATGCTGCCGGAAAGCCCGGATCGCTGGTACACGATCCCATCGTATTAGATGAGCATAAGAAGATTTACAGGGCTTCGAACCATGCCGGAGGCCTTGAAGGAGGGATTACAAACGGGGAGGTTGTTGTTTTAAGAGCGGCCATGAAACCCATACCCACCTTGATGAAGGCCCTCTCCAGCATAGACCTGGCTTCGGGACAGATGAGGGACGCTGTAGTGGAACGCTCGGATATTTGCGCTGTCCCTGCCGCCTCAGTAGTGGGAGAAGCTGTTGTTAACTGGGAAATAGGGAAGGCCTTTATGGAAAAATTTTCAGGAGACTCAATGATCGAAGTGGAAATGGCCTGGCAGAGTTACATGAACCTGGTCAAAGACTACCTGGGGGAAATAAAGATCTAGATATATAGGAGAAAATGCAGATGTTGAAAATTAGATTAAAAACAGAGCAAAAAGGCTATCCTGTTTACTTAGGCAGGGGAATGATAGATAAAATTGGTTCATTAATTTCCCAATATTTACCGGCCTCTTCCATGCTGGTGGTAAGCGACAGGAATGTTTCTCCTCATTATGGTGAAAGATGTTTGGAGAGTCTGCGGAGTGCAGGTTTTAAACCATACCTGGAAGTGCTGGACGGGGGAGAGAAAGATAAATCTCTAACAACAGCTTTAACCCTTTATACGCGGGCACTTCAAGAGGGACTGGACAGGCATTCAGCCATTGTAGCCCTGGGAGGTGGAGTGACAGGCGACCTGGCAGGATTTGTAGCTGCAACCTATTTAAGGGGCGTTCCCTTTGTCCAGGTGCCTACAACGCTGTTGGGCATGGTGGACAGCAGTATCGGAGGAAAAGTGGCCGTAAATCACCCCCTGGGGAAAAACCTGATCGGTGCTTTTTACCAGCCGGAACTTGTTGTAAGCGATCTGGATACCCTTAATACTTTGCCAATGCGGGAATTTAACGCCGGTTTGGCGGAGCTTATTAAATACGGGGTTATTTGGGATAAAAAGCTTTTTAAGCGGTTGGAATTCTTCGGCGCGAAGGCCTCTTCCCGGGGCCTGTTTCTGGAAGTTGACAATCCCTGGCTTTTAAAGTGTATTGCACGGGCTGTCCTCATAAAAGGGGAGATAGTCTGCAGTGATGAGAGGGAAAAAAACCTGCGCCGTGTCTTAAATTTCGGGCATACTTATGGCCATGCCCTGGAAGCAGCAGCCGGCTATGAATACTACCTTCATGGAGAAGCGGTGGCATGTGGAATGGCCATGGCAGCCAGATTGGCGGTATTGTTAAAGATCTTGGACCAGGCTTCTGAGCTGCGGATTAGAGCTCTTCTTACACAGCTGAAGCCGCCTTCCCCCCCGCAGGGATTGAATTATGATACTATCATTGAAGCATTATACTTTGACAAAAAGAAAGAATTAGGGGAATTAAATTTTGTACTTCCTACCGCTTTGGGCAGGGTACAGATCTATAAAGCACCTCCTTCCCGGTTTGTGGAACAGGTTGTTGAAGAATACCTTCGAGATGAACTTTTATAAGGAAGGTGTAACAAATGTTTTCAGATACAGGTAAGAAGACTTTTATTAACGGTGAAACAAAAGTTGTGGGTCTTTTCGGCGATCCAGTTAGTCACTCTTTTTCTCCAGCCATGCATAACGCCGCCTTCAGGGATAGAAAGCTAAATTATTGCTACCTTCCTTTCCGCGTCAGCAAAGTCGATATACCGGGTGCGGTTAGGGCCATAGCGTTCCTGGGGTTTAAGGGTGTGAATGTAACGGCCCCGCATAAGGAAGCAGTAATCCCATATTTGGACGAACTTTCCCCGGAAGCGGAATTTTTGAAGGCTGTCAATACCATCAAAAATGAGGAAGGCAGGCTGATAGGTTATAATACCGATGTTGACGGTTTCCTTTATCTGCTCCAAAATAACCTTGGAAATGCCTTCCCGTTGAAAGAGGCCCTCCTGCTGGGAGCAGGAGGAGCTGCCAGGGCTGTTTCCCTATCCCTGGCCAAAGCAGGGCTTAAGTCGCTGGTTATTGCCAATCGTACCACTGCCAGGGCTGAAGAACTTGCCTCTCTTTTAATGCGGGGTGGTATTTTTGAGGATGGGATGATAAAGATCGAAAAGCTTGAAAAGAACTTTCTGCAGGAGAGTATTGGAAGTTCATCTTTGATCATAAACGCATTGAGCGAAGATCCTGTTGAACTGGAATTTTTGGCCCGGCAAAACCTGCGGGGATGCAGGGCGGCAGTTGACCTGCGATATAGCCCCCCACAAACCCCATTTGGGAGATGGGCTGGGGATAATGGTTTCCTGGCCATAAATGGGCTGGATATGCTTTTAGGACAGGGAGTAAAAGCGTTTGAAATTTTTACCGGGGAAGAAGCGCCGTCGCTGATCATGAAAGAAGCTCTCCAAAATACCTTAAAAAGATGTTAACAACTCAGTTGAAGGAAGCAAGAGGAACCGTCCCCGTGCTTCCCAACTGAAAATGTGATGCGAGGTAAAGCAATATGTCATTTCAAATGAAGAGGAATATTATTCTGACGGGTTTCATGGGTTCTGGAAAAACGAGCGTGGGCAAAGAACTGGCCCGGCTCTTAAATATCGATTTTTTTGACTCTGACGAAATTATAGCCGGCTTAGTGGGAAAGAGCGTAAGTGACATATTCAGATGCTGTGGCGAAGATTATTTCCGCAGCAGGGAAACTGAAGTGCTGGAGATTTTGGGCAAAAAAACACCGGGGAGCTGTGTGGTTTCCACTGGTGGCGGTGCTGTGCTGAGGAGCCGGAATCTTAATGCTTTGAGGGAAAATGGCATTATCATCTGTCTGGATGTTTCTGCTGAAGAGGCTTACAGCAGAGTAAAGGAAATGAATGACAGGCCTCTTCTGCAGGTGGAGAATCCCCTTGAAAAAATTGAGGAACTGCTGCAAGAGAGAAAGCCTTTTTATCTTCAGGCAGATGTATGCCTTAGTGCCACCGGGAAAACCTTGCAGGAAATTGTTCTAGAGATCATTAACGTTCTTAGGACCTGATAAATGGAGGGATGTCTAGAATGGATGGAGAAAAGGGAAGCTATTTAGTACTGCATGGACCAAACCTCAACTTGCTGGGTAAAAGAGAGGTAGAGATTTATGGTAATCTGAGCCTGGAAGAACTGAACGGTTTGCTCCATACGGAAGCGGAGAAGCTGGGTGTTAAGTTGGATTGCTATCAATCTAACAGTGAAGGCGATCTGCTGGATCGAATTCACGGGGCGGTTGGAAATTATCAGGGGATTATCATTAATCCCGGCGCGTTTACCCATTACAGCATTGCCCTGCGGGATGCACTGGCAGGGGTTGACATTCCTGCAGTGGAAGTGCATCTCTCCAATATCTACGCCAGGGAGGAGTTCCGCCGCCGCTCTGTAATTGCACCTGTAGTTCAGGGGCAGATAAGCGGCTTTGGACCGCAGAGTTATTTCCTGGCCTTAAGGGCTCTGGTTTATTTTTGTGGCCGATGAAAAGTTTGTAATTAGGGGAGTGTCAAAAAGAATGCAGGGTACAAGTGTAAGGGGTATCAGAGGTGCTGTTGATGTAACCGACAATGATGCTCATGAAATTCTGGAGGCGGCAAAAGAACTCCTCCAGGAAATGCTGAGAAAAAATTCAATTCTGAAAGAAGATATTGCGTCAGTTATTTTTAGTATGACGGCAGACCTCAATGCTGTTTTTCCTGCGAAAGCTGCCCGTCAAATAGGATGGACTTATGTGCCGCTGTTCGATACCTGTGAAATTGATGTGCCCGGGTCTCTTCCCCGCTGTATCCGTGTTTTGATGCTTGTTAATACAACAAAGACGCCGGAAGAAATACGGCATGTTTACTTAAGAGGGGCTGTTGTTTTAAGAGAAGACTTACATACGAAAGTGAATGAGGAGAGTAACTCTTAAGCGAAAGCCTCTCGCCCAAGTGAACTCGTTTCAGCTTGCTGAAACATCGTGGAATCAGGTGGAGAGTTTACTCCACCTGATTGAAAAGTCCCACCTACGCTAGCTTATAAATCAGGATAATGGCAAGAGGCCGATGGAAGCCAAAAGATTAGTTTCGCTCCGTAATTATCCCTTTCGCAGTGACGGTTGTTCTTTCATTGATTATAGAGCAGAGCCAGTGGACAGCAAATAAGGTAAGAGTGGAAATGGGTAAAGCGATAACTATGGGAACAATTACTATCCAGGGAAAGCCGAGGAGCGTCTCTCTGCCGAAAAGGATTCGGGTAAGACCCAAGGCGTGAGCTTCTTTCGCATGGGAAAAGGCCATCCAAAGCACACTCGCTGTCAGGCCGGCTACCATACTTGCTTTTGCCGCTGTCTTTCCTACCTTAGGAGAAAAAAGGGCTGCAGTGTAGGCAGGTAAAAAAACAGCAGCACAGATACCGAAGAAAATAGATGTGGCCACGGCGATAATGCCGAATGGAAGTTTTAGGGACAGGTATATGGATATCACAAGTGCCGCTAAAATACCGAGACGGTTCAATCTAAGGGAAGTGCTTTTAAATATAAATATTATTTATCAAAAATAAAAAACCCCCGTCCTCAAAAGGGACGGATCTTTATGAGCCGGGAATTATTGTAACGGAGACAGTGGATACGTATACAGGAGCTACAATGAGGTCAGGAAAAATTATTTCGGCGATTCGAGACGCTCTTAACCGGGGAGTATACAAATACTAATCATGGCAACTATGGTAACCGTGGACCTCTAAAAAGAGGCACGGCATTGTATTAATTGAACACAAAAGCCAGGGGTTATACTTGACCCCTGGTTTATTTTTTAGGAATAATATAGTAATATAAAACAATAGTAGTATCTAAAATATATCCTTATAATCATTAAAATGGAGGTATGCGCTTTGCGTTACACACCGAAATCTGAGTTGGACAGAAGGGTTGCTAAACTGCAGGAGAGTTTAAGGCAGAGTGGTATTGACGGGGCAGTAATTGTTCAGAATGCTGACCTCTTTTATTTTACAGGGACAATCCAACGTTCTCATCTATTTGTTCCAACAGAAGGAAAGCCGGTAATGTTGGTCAAAAAAAGTCTGGAACGGGCGAAAGAAGAGTCCTCCATGGATAATATCATCAGTTTGGAAAGTCTCAAGGAAATAAACACGGTTTTACAGTCTTATGGTTACGGCCCTTTTAAAACATTGGGGTTTGAACTGGATGTGCTGCCTGTAAGCCAATATCTACATTATCAAAAGCTGTTTGAACAGTCTGAAATAGTTGACGTTAGCCCGCTTATTCGTGCTGTGCGGATGGTTAAATCATCTTTTGAGATAGAAATTCTTAAGGATGCAGCAAAATTGCACAATGAAATATTTTCACTTATTAAAGACAACATCCGGGAAGGTATCTCTGAGTTGGAACTTTCCGGGATTATTACGGGGGTTTCACGAAAAAAAGGATACTCCGGTTTAATGAGGGTGCGGGGATTTAATCAGGATTTATTTTATGTTCATTTGTTAGCTGGTAATAATACATTCCAAAGCTATTTTGATGGATCTGTTGGCGGAAAAGGAATCAGTCCTGCGTTTGCACAAGGTTCCTACAATAAATTGATTGGTAGAAACGAGCCAGTGTTTGTAGACTATAGTTTCATTCTTGACGGGTATATGTTAGACCAGACAAGAGTATTTTGCCTCGGAAAGCTGCCTGATCACTTGGCCAAGGCACACGCGGTAGCGGTTGATATTTTGAAAGAGTTAGAAAAAATCGCCAAACCTGGGATAGCTTGTGGAAACTTATATGACCGGGCAATGCAAATGGCCGGGAATAGTGAATTTGGAAAGCATTTTTTGGGTTTTCCCGAGCCTGTGGCATTTGTGGGCCACGGCATTGGCATCGAACTGGATGAGCTTCCTGTAATTGCCCATGGAGTAAATATCCCGCTGGAAGAAGGGATGGTTTTCGCACTGGAACCAAAGTTTGTTTTTCCTGACGGTGCAGTTGGGTTGGAAAACACCTATTTAGTAACAAAGAACGGGTTGGAAACGTTAACTGTTTTTTTAAGGAGGATATTGTTTATATTTAACAAGTAATATGGAGAACGACGAATATGAAACTATTCTTTAGCTTGCTGAGCGGTATCGGTTTGAGCGCCACATCCGGTTTGCCTCTTCCGATAAAGAAGGGTCTTCAATTTGGCTTAGCCTGCTATAAGAAGCCCCAGGGGGAATTAAAATGAAACGATCTGCTTGGATACCAGTCTTTTTACTGTTGATTCTCACATATTACCTGTCATCGATCCCCGGATTGAGGGTATTGCCTGTGCTAAAACAGGTTAATTCACTATTGATTAATTATAATCTAAGCATAACCAGGCTGGCATTAAAAATCGCATCACATCTGCCTGTACAACTAGATCCTGCAAAGACCTTTACCAGCGATTTTTATACTTATGCCCGAGCTAACCCGGTTATTATTGAATTTATGCTTAGAAAGGCTGCACACATTTTTCTTTTTTTTCTCATTACCATAGCCTTTTTTATAATGCTGCGTCAGATTTTACGAAGGCCAGGTTTTGCTGTTGCAGGGGCTTTTCTGGCAGGAACTCTATTTTCTTTCCTTGATGAATATCACCAGAATTTTGTACTGAATTCGTCCCAATGTTACCGGTTGTCAATAACATCTTCATGTGCGTGAAACGGGGTGTATCCTGACATTAGCTTATCAAACAGGGAACCGCCCCTTATTCTGCCTGGGATTATTGACGAAATTGGTTTTACTTGTCTTTGTAGTGCGTCCTGCATTGTGCTATCTCGAGGTTGTCACTTTGTATCCGATAGACAAGCCTGTTCTTTTCATCAATGCGTCTGCTCCAAAATCCTGACCAGTTTTCGCCCAACGGTTCCGGCTTGCCGATCCCGTCATACCCATTGCGCTCAATATCCTGTATAAGCAGGTTTATTCGCTTTAAAGTCTTTTTATCCTGCGACTGCCAATATAGGTAATCTTCCCACGCTTCATCTGACCAAACCTTATTCATCGCCCGCCTCAATCAGCTCGTGAGTTGTTCCTTTGCCACGCTCAATCTGCTGTATGGATCTTTTCAGAACTTGCAGGTTATAGTCATTATAAAAATCATCTGTCCGGGCAATAGCAAACGGTATTCCATTATGAATTAAGGACTGCTTTAAAAAAAGACGGATAGCAGTTGGTACATCAAGTCCCAAATCGTTAAAAAGCGCTTCTGCGTCCTTTTTGAGAGCGTCATCAACTCTGACTTGGATCAAGCTGCTCTGTGCCATATTAAAAACCTCCCTTATATGCAATGTAATACAATTGTATGTCAAAAACATACTTTTGTCAAGCATTGGTTTTTATCTGTTTTTTGTATGAAACTACAGTTTTCCTAAAAGTGTTGATTTAATATACTCTGTTTACTATTGATTTATATTTTCCCATGAACTATCGCCTGTATTCCTTTATTTTGTTATGTTATTGTGGATTAAAAGGGAGTGAATAATGTGAAGTATCTTGTTGTTATTGAGAAGGCTGAAGGAAATTATTCTGCGTATTTGCCGGATATTCCAGGGTGTGTTGCAACTGGTAAAACAAAAGAAGAAGTAAGGCAAAATATTGTAGAAGCACTTGTATTACACTTAGAAGGACTTTCAGAGGATGGCTTACCTGTTCCTGAACCTTCTTCAGTGGCAGATTATGTTGTAGCTCAATAAAAATATAAAAAATAGAACTTACACTATTTTTTAAAATAATGTTTACAGAAAAAAATAGCTCATATTATGTAAAAAAGCTGGCAATTCCTTGCCAGCTTTTTTACTGAAAAAAATTCCTGGTGTCGGGGATGGGACTTGAACCCACATGGTGTTATCCACACGGCCCTCAACCGTGCGCGTCTGCCTGTTCCGCCACCCCGACATG
>JAUSPO010000039.1 GCA_030656575.1 Bacillota bacterium | reverse complement strand
AATCGCCTCTTTATTTAATTTAAGTATGGCCTTCTCCACATTGTCAATAATTTTTGGACCCGACTCAGGAAGCAATGCCTCAACTTCAACCTGATGTGATTCCGTTATACCATCTGAATTATTAAAGTCAATATTGATGCGAATGTTACATTTACCCATAATAATCCACCTCCCCTGTTACCATAACAGATGGGTGGGTGTTTGTCCAGTAAATTTTATCCAGTGAATGCCTTATTATGGGTGTATCCTATTGCACAGGTCGAAAAATGTTAATAGGCCAGGTTGAGTGCCTTCGGTTGAGGCCAGCAGCACTCAACTTTTATTTAACCTTTTTGCTTTTGATTTTGATGCTGAACCATTTCCCTTCTCTTTCGTAATTGATTCCAAAAAGTGCTACAGAAGCTAAAAAAACAGTGATTAGCGTAATCACCGAGAGAACAGATATTACAGCTACAACAGCGTATTCCATGTAAGCTCACTTCCTCTTTATTCAATTTAAAGTGAACCTTAAAGCGTTCCCGGAGCTGCCCAGCCCCAAGGCAGCACTCATCCTGGCCCAAAAGCAGTCAACTTGATATTCAAAATGTTTTCTCCTGAAGCTTGGAAAAGCAGGCGTCAAGTAATTTAATTATTGATTTATAATAACATATATGTTATATTGCAATTACAATTAAGGGGGATAGTATAGTGTATGAAATTGAATATTATAAAGAAAAAGAACGTTTTCCAGTGCTTGAATTCATGAAACAACTATCCCCAAAAGCAATGGCAAAACTGCTCAGAAATATTGATTTACTTGAAAACAACGGTTTTCACCTGGGTTTTCCTTTCATCTCCAGGATAACTGGAACTAATGAGCTTTGGGAACTAAGGACTACACATGCTCAAAATATTAACAGGGTTATCTTTTTTCATTACCGGCAGGGACTTTTTGTTCTACTCCATGCTTTTGTTAAAAAAACTGCAAAGATACCTGAAAGAGAGATAGAAATTGCATTAAACAGGCTGAGCAGGTATAAAGAAAGGAGAAAATCAGAATGAATCACAAGCAAGCAAAAAAGATTTTGTTATCCGATCCTGAAGTTAAAAAAGAGTATGATGCTCTAGAACCTGAATATGCAGTAAAAAACGCATTAATTAAGCTGCGCGATGAAAAGGGTCTTACCCAGCGTGATCTTGCTGTGTTGATTGGTGCTAAACAATCCGCTATCGCAAGACTGGAAAGCGGGAGATATAACCCTTCCGTAAAGTTGCTGGGTAAGATAGCCGCTGCTACGGGCAAAAAGCTTTCTATCAGGTTTAAGTGATAAATTATGGAAGAGCCATAGCGAATACCACTCTCAGGGAGCTTATTTACTCAATAAAAGTGCTCCCCCTTAGGGGGAGCTATGTATGATTCATTACGAATTGTTAAAACTCAAATGAACTATTATCCTTAATAAACCGTGTAACATTTCGTGTAACATAGACCACTTTTTTTATGAAACAACTGAAACTACTGAAACCAAAGAACCCGATTTTATGGGCATTCAGAGGACCACTGATTCAAAAGAAACAGCCAGAAACCCACTTAAAAAATATCGCACTCTAGAGGCCAGGAGTTCGAGCCTCCTCGGGTCCACCAAACAAGAGGCAGAAAAACTAGGTTGATAAGATACCAGTTTCTGCCTCTTTCCCTTTACAGTTAAAGTTTATTATGGTCCCTGAAGGCCAGCATGATGATGATGGTTTTTTCTGCTTCATCGTACTCCCATAGAATCCGGGTATTCGTGTTTACGCTGGATTCACATACATCCTCTATGGATTGATTTTTCTTTGTGCGAAGTGACGGGTAGGAGGGGTTCTCCTGCAATAGCACCAAGGCTTTCTTAATGGGCTTTTTTAATTCCTGTGATATTTTTTAAGCAGCCGCCTAAATCGGCTTGTCGGCTTCAGGATTATACTTTGGCATCTTTCAATTCCCCGGATTCCATCTCAGCCCACATTTCATCCACCGAATCGTAGGATTTCAGCTTTCCCTCGTGGGCTTCTTTACGTCCTTCCTCAATGGCAGCGCGGATCTCAGGCTTCCAGGCCCAAAGTTCGTCTTTTGGAATAACCGTAACCGGCGTAATAATCTGTGCCGTATGTTGAAAAAACATTCCTTCCCAATAAGAAGATTAATATTTTATCGGAATTGCCGTATAATATTAGTATAGAGTGAGGTATTGCTAATGAAAATTTATATGGACGTTTGCTGTCTCAACAGGCCTTTTGACGACCAAACGCAGGATAAGATACGAATTGAGAGCGATGCTATACTCGCTATTTTGTCAAAATGTATGTCAGGAGAATGGAAGTTACTATCAAGTGAAGTGCTTGATATTGAAACACTCGAGACAACTGGAAAAAGAGTAAGGTCTTTGAGCTTTATAAGTTGGCTAAAGAAAAAATAATAATAAATGATATAATTGTAAAACGAGCAGTTGAAATTCAAAACTCTGGATTAAAATCATTTGACAGTTTACATGTGGCCTCTGCTGAATATTCAAAAGCAGATGTATTTCTAACTACCGATAAAAACTTGTTACATACAGCAGAACGGTTAAAACTGGAAATCAAAACAGCAAACCCAGTAAATTGGTTTATGGAGGTGGATGAAAATGAGTAGCACAGCACGAGATTTAAACACCATACGCAGGATGGGAATTGAGGCTTTAACAGAAAAACTTGGTCCCGTTGGTATGGTTGAATTTATACGGCAATTCGACTCCGGTTACGACGATTATACCAAAGAACGCCACGAATGGCTTGACGGCATAGATATTGAGGAAATCGTAAAACAGGTAGAAACAAAAAGGAACTGCTAATACCTATATATGAGAATATACGACTTTACACACGCTCTTTTTCTCAAAGTATTACTCTGAACAATACGAAATCAAAACTATAGAATCACACTCTCTACAGGCCAGGAGTCCGAACCACCTCGGGTCCACCAGCAAAAACCCTCTTAAGCATATCATAGCTTTAAGCGGGTTTTCTTTTTTGCAGTAAAACATTTTTAAATCAACTCCGCTGGATCGCATACAGCACATAAAATAATAGGAACTAATATTGGCATGATACTGCTTTTTTAAACCTCTTGCCGCAGTTCTGAAGACGACCCAGATCCTTAAAATGATAATACTTAATATCGGCATCACTCAATGCTTCCCGCAACTTGTTCTTGAAAACCTTTTTTACGGCTGATTGATTTCTCCTTGACATCGATAAAGGCAGTAACACATCCACTTTTTAAGAATGGAACAAAGTATTGGATGTGTCTTTGCCTTCATAGCCGATTGTAGATAATTCCATTGGGGATCTCCTTATATTTTAATTAATTGATTGGCCAGGATCTACCGCTTTTTGCAGGAATTATAAAAAATACGGCTAATTTTTTTGTATCATAATTCATAATAGCTGGAGAAGGATTGAGGCAGTTTCATAAAACGCGTTTTTCCAGAATAAAAGGAGATGTCGAATCACAATGATCATTGGTCTACTTTTATTTTATCATCCCCAAAGAAGACTACAGCGCATTCACTTTCGAAGCAGTCTATTACAGTTTTCATTTAAATCACCCTAATAGCTACATTAAAAACAAAATAAGTAGTATAGTGGGTATTAGGACAAGTGGGCTCGGGTGCCAGTTGGGTTGACAGGTACCCCGTCCCCCTGTCAAAACCCCCCTGTCAAAACCCGTCCCCCTGTCAAAACCTAAATTATTTTTTATCAACAAACTATGCACCTGTTGCCTGTTAATAAAATTTATATTCTTATATAACTTGGAGTCAATAGCTTCCAACTCATCATTATCCTTTAGTTCAGGATAATGATCTATTATCATATCAATGTTAAGATATGCCACCTCATCTTGAGTAACTACTACCCATAAGAGTATTCTTTTCCTAACCATTCAACTGCTCCAAATCCTTTAACCAAGGATATTCTTCCAATGTAGGCGGTTTAGGAAAATTAGAAATGGCTGCCCTGCAGTTATAATTGGTAATACGATTTCCATAGTGTTTTAATGTTTTAAAAATAGTATTAATCTGTTAAAATATTCATCAGGGAAGAAGGTTTTTTTCGACAACAATGTAATATTCAGAGTCTAAACAATTTCCATAAGTCGATTAGTTAGGAGAGAATTAAACATGGAAGAGTTTTCCCTGCATCTTATCGATTATTTCAATTTTTTGCTGCAAAAATACGGAGCCTGGGGCCTGGGAATCAGCATGTTTGCGGAAAGTATCGGCGTCCCCTTTTCTTCCACTTTTTTTATCATGACTGCATGGACCCTTCTTTCAAAAGGAAAGCTATCCATCTGGCAAATAGTGGGCATTGCCACACTCGGAATTACTTTAGGCAGTACGATCAGCTATGCGGCCGGCTATTACAGCAAAAGACTCGGAAAAGTGCTCTGGCTGCGGCTTCACAAGCAACATCATTTAGCGATAGACTATCAGCAGTCTGAACTACCTTCGGTTAAAAGAAATCAACGGCTTAATAAGATTAACAAGTATATTAAAAAATACGGCTTGTTATCGGTTTTACTCGCACAGCTTTTTGGTTTCACGCGTACTTTTATTTCTTTCCCAGCGGGATTACTGGAGATTAACTTCTTGCATTTTTTAATATTCACAGCTGTAGGAGGAGCTGCCTTTTCTTTTCTAGCTATTCTGGGAAGTATGATCTTAACCAAATTTATGTCTTATCTTGTTTCTTATTCATACATACTTTTTTTTCTCATTATTGCAGTTGCCATTGCAGGCATAATTATTTACATTAAATTTTTGCTCCGCAGTAGTGAATCAGGCTTAAAAAGCCAAACCAACCTCCAAGACCCAGACGGGGAACAAGAAGAAAGTTCTTATCCACCATCATAAAAAAGGAGAACCAAACAAAACTGGTTCTCCTTTTTATTTTGACAGGCATCTTTGATTTGATCAATTTATACTTTAGATAATTCTTTGGATCTTGTTCTTGCGATGGAGGTATTGTCAACTTTGCGGTTTCTTAATGCCTCTACTTGACTTGGTTTAACCTCTGCACGATAATCCTCACCCTTCATCTTCTGATGTCGGTCAATTACCATATGGCTGGCAACAGAATTAACGTCATGGTTTATCTTATCCTGATACATAAAAAATGTATGATTCTCTGGCAGGTCATGGACATTCTTTACATTTTCTTTATCCAAGGTTAGCTCTATCTGCTCACCGAGAATTTTACGCACATAATCACGTGTATCATGAAACTGAAGCAGTTTGGGGAAAGTTCCGGGAACAAACTGTTCCCACTGTTTGTTCTCATATTTGGCCAGAAGTTCAGCCGCTTTATGCAGATGAGAGATTTCCTGATTAAGGTGCATTTCCCAGATCGATTTCACGTTTGCATCCAACTCATCCTGATAGAAGGAGTAATAGAGATAGCACTCCGTATACTCGTGCAGCAAAAGGTTTTCAAGCCAGGTAGCGTTTGGATCAAGCAGTGATCCGTATTGGCTTACATGCTCTTCCTCAATCATTCCAATTTCCATATAAAGCTCACGACCTAGATCATTGAGGTATGTATTTCCTATGTTCATATAAAAATTCATAGTTTGTTGTTCCGCTGCTGTAATGATGAGGGTATTTAGCTTGGTGCGAATGTCTGCTGTCTTAAAATCAACATATCTTCTGACTGCCTCATTAGGATGACGGTGTTCAGCGATGGTGGGCCGACCTGGAGTGATTTCCACATAGCTTTTTACTAATTTATCTGAGGGAATATTTTGGTCCATACTAAGCAAGTTGGAAAAACGATAAAGATGGTCGAAGTCCTCCAAAAGGGCAAAATCCAGCGACTCCTTTACATACTGATCAGGCTCATTTTGGGCCAGCCAAGCGGTTAAATCTACAGCCACATGTTCATACCCGATCGTTGTTTCAATCTGCGTTTCATCAATTGGCTTGAGCCAATTGATATGCTTCTGCTGCTGCTGCTCAATGCGTCTGGCCATAGCCAATTCACGCCTCAGGTTATTATCAGTACAGTTGCGATGAAATTGATGGGAAAAAATAGCTGCTTCCACTTCAATACCATTCATCAGGATGATCCGCACTTTTGTATAGGGATCCACATCTTGTTTGGAATACGGTTTAGGGTACATAGTTTTCCAATCCATAATGCTGTCGTTGATTGGCATCGGTTTTTCTTCAAATGGATTAAACATTCATATACCTCCTTAATTTATTTTTATTATGTCGTTGTTCTAAGAAGTTATACAGTACTCGTTTAGTGTTTCAGTTGTTTATAATCCCCTCGCTGCGAGTTTCGCGAGTTTCAACGTTGTTGCCATTATTCATTTCGGGTGATATAATTTTATTTTACAAAGATTTTTGAGTCGATTATGTGGAGGCTTAGAAGGTGAAAGCGGAAAAGATCAGGAATTTCTGTATTATTGCACATATTGACCATGGAAAGTCTACTCTGGCTGATCGTCTTTTGGAATTGACAGGAACCCTTTCCGGCAGGCAAATGAAAGAGCAGGTCCTCGATCAGATGGAACTGGAAAGGGAACGGGGTATTACCATAAAGCTGCAGGCCGTGCGGCTGGCATACCATGCCCGGGACGGGGAGGAATATATTTTAAACCTGATAGACACTCCGGGGCATGTGGACTTTACCTATGAAGTGTCCAGAAGCCTGGCCGCCTGTGAGGGCGCCATCCTGGTCGTTGACGCTGTTCAGGGAGTTGAGGCTCAAACTCTGGCCAATATCTACCTGGCCCTGGAACAGAATCTGGAAATTATCCCTGTCATCAACAAGATTGATATGGAGAACGCTGACCCGGAGAGAATAAAAAAAGAATTAGAAGAAATCCTCGGCATAGACGCCAGAGATACCCTCCTGGTTTCGGCAAAAAAAGGTACTGGGATCGAAGAGGTCCTGGAGGCCATCGTTAAAAAGGTGCCGCCACCTGAAGTGGGTACTAGCGATGCGCCCTTGAAGGCCTTGATTTTCGATTCCCATTATGATACCTACCGTGGTGTGATCGCTTATATCCGAGTTATGGAAGGCCGTATTCAAAAGGGCGAAAAGATAAAACTAATGAATACCGGCAAGGTTTTTGAAGTGATGGAGACAGGTGTCTTCCGGCCGGGTATGGAGCCAACTGATATCCTAACTGCCGGGGAAGTGGGATATCTGATCGCTTCCATAAGGAATGTAGGGGATGCCCAGGTAGGCGATACGGTCACTTCAGCGGATAACCCGTCAGCAAAAGCCCTGCCCGGTTATCGCCGGGTAGTACCTATGGTCTTCTGCGGTCTTTTCCCACAAGACAACAATGATTTTGTGGCCCTGCGGGAGGCCATTGAGAGGCTAAAGCTTAACGATTCATCACTCACCTACGAACCTGAAAAATCCACGGCCTTAGGCCTTGGATTTCGCTGCGGATTTCTGGGGTTATTGCATATGGATATTGTAAGGGAAAGGCTTGAGAGAGAATACGGTTTAGAACTGATTACTTCGGCACCCAGTGTAATCTATAAAGTTCATAAAAGGAATGGGGATGTGGTGGAGCTGGACAATCCGGCTCTGTTACCCCCGGTAGAAGAAAGATTATTAATTGAAGAGCCTTATGTGGAAGCATCAATCTTTTTACCCGGGGATTATGTTGGGGCTGTCATGGAACTCTGCCAGGAAAAAAGAGGAGATTACAAAAATATAGAGTATCTGGAATCAGGGAGGGTAAAACTATCCTACCTTCTTCCCCTGGCGGAAATTATTTATGATTTTTTTGACCTTCTCAAGTCCCGCACACGGGGCTATGCGTCCCTTGATTACACTCTGCACGGCTTTGCAGCGTCCAACCTTGTTCTGGTGGACATCTTAGTGAACGCTGAAAAAGTGGATGCTCTCTCTTTTATAATTCACAGGGATAAGGCCTATCAGCGCGGCAAGGAATTGGTGGAGAAACTTAGAAAAATCATTCCCAGACAAATGTTTGACGTACCCATACAGGCGGCTATTGAAAACAAGGTTATTTCCCGGGAAACGATCAAGGCTTTGCGCAAGAATGTCACAGAGAAACTCTACGGCGGCGACATAACCCGGAAAAGGAAGCTATTGGAGAAGCAGAAGGAAGGCAAAAAAAAGATGAAGCAGATAGGCAGAGTGGAAATTCCCCAGGAAGCCTTTACTGCTGTATTGAAGGCAAGATAGGGAGCCATCATACGGATCGCAAAAGAGAATCCTTACTTAAACATCAAAAAGGGGCATCCCAAAGCGGGATAGTCCCCTTTTTTGATTGTCTTATTAATATCATTGTCTAACCATTACTTTTAATCCTTTAAATATCCTTTAATCTCTGCCATAACCTCTTTAATGGGAGGCGTATTCTTAAACCACTCTTTTTTGGTGATTTCATTGGTACAGGCACAGTAAATCTGAGAAACCAACTGCTTCAGCCTGGGGGGCAGCGGTTCCGGGGCCTCCCGACATATTTCCTTCCAGCGCTGCCTGTCCTTGGCTTTGGCCTCTTCTGTTGCAAGGTGCCACGGAGTATTCCGGTAGAAAATCCGCAGAATCTCCTTGCTAACCGGAATTCCTTCATAAGTGAAACGGCACTCATCCAGGGTACCCAAAACATCCACCAGCATCAGGCGGCGCTGGTGGTCAAACCCCACCTCTATTTTTCCATCTTCATTAATTAATCCTATTTGGGAAAATTCCCGGGTAATGAATTCGTTTATTGTAATAACGAGTTGTTTCAGGTCACTGATTTCCTCCTGGCTTAAGCCGGATATAACCCGTGCCTCATCCCAGGTGATGTAGCGGTCCGTAACCTCTAATTTTGTGGAAACATCCAGCATGGGTGAATCCAGCTTCTGGTTCGGGACAGGCATTTCCTGAAGTCCCAGGTCCTCTGGTTTAGCCTCTCCGGCTTCCAGGCGCTTAAAGACGCTGGACCCTGGGGGCAGAGAGTTCCTGTAAATCACTTCCAGAGGAATCAAAAAGCCTCCCTTTTCCCCACCATATTTGGAGTAATCATATCGGTCGCCCTTCACTTCCGGCTTGATGACCTGAAGCATTTTTACCTCCATGGAGTCCACAGGATTTTTGATATGGGATATTATATTTGCCCGGTCATCTTCCACCAGCCCAAGGTAGTGCGTGGGAATTCCCATCTCCTCCAGCTTTTCGAAGAAAAAGGCCCCCAATAGAGCGATGGCCGCCCCCTTGTGTTCAATCCGGTCTGGCATCTCTCCCCAGTCAAAAACAGAGTAACGGTCGGAGAAAACAAATCTGCCCCTTCCATGTTGTTCTTTTGTGGGTGCCTCTAAAATTTTTAAGTCCTTAACGCTGCCCATTTATCCTGCCTCCTATTTTATATTCTTTGCTATTTTTTTCCTGTATCCTTGCTTAATACTATAACATATTTATTACTTTTCACCCAAACCTTCTAATTTCCTGATTGCAACTTTTTCTATTCTGACCGGGCAAACCTTGGTATTGGGAGTGGTTCCCATCGGGTCAATAAATTCCGAAGAAGTCAGCATATTTGTAGGGCTTTCAATAAAATGAATCGTTTTAAAAACAACCCCGGGAATAATTCTGTTGCTGACCATTGCTTTACTCACAACACTGCCACGGCGGGAGATAACCTTTATATTATCACCGCTTTGAATATGAAGGTCAGCCGCATCTATCTCATTAATTTCCACAAAGTCTTCCGGGCACAGCTTATTTAATCCTTCAACTTTCCTGGTCATATTATAATGAAAATGGGGAAGGGTACGACCTGTAGTCATGATCAACGGGAAGTCCTCGTCCGGCAGTTCAGGAGACGGTATATATTCAAGGGGCCAGAATTCGGCCTTCTCAATCTTTATAAACTGGTCAACATGCAAAACAGGCGTCCCCGGATGGTTTTTATCAATACATGGCCAGCGAAGTTCCTCTTCTTTCAGGCGTTCATAACTGATACCACCATAGATGGGAACAAGCGAAGCTATTTCATCCATAATTTGCCCCGGATTTTGAAAATCAAACCCACTGTATTCCATCCGGCGGGCAATCTCAGAGGTAATCCACCAATCCGCTTTAGCTTTGCCGGGTGGCTCCAAGACCTTGTGAATTCTTTGCACCCTGCGATCTGTGGAAGTAAAAGTTCCGTCTTTTTCGGCAAAACAGGCAGCAGGCAGTACAACATCCGCCATTTTGGCTGTTTCAGTTAAAAAGATATCCTGAACAACAACAAATTCAGCCTCTTCCAGGCTTCGCCTCACATGTCCCGATTCAGCCACTCCGTTAACAAGATCAGCCCCAATAATATACCAGGCCTTAATTTTCTGCTGCAAATCCCGCATGGCGGCCCCACCCCAACCCTTTGCCTTAACATTAAATTGTTTTACCGTTGATAGTCCGGGAGAATCCGGCAATTTGTAACCCCATGCCTTTTCAAACTTCTCCTGGCTGGATGAAAACTTATTAAAACGCGGGTACAGCTCATAACCGGGGCAAAGCTGATAACCGGGATACCAGGCGGGAGTGGCACCCATATCAGTAGCCCCCTGCACATTGTTATGTCCCCGCAGCGGAGCAACACCTGCGCCGGGCTTCCCGTAATTCCCTGTCATCATTGCCAGGTGGGCCAGGGCCCATACGTTGTTATGACCGTGTGAATGCTGTGTAATGCCCATGGCCCAGAAAATAAGAGCCGGTTTACTGGAAGCATATACCCGTGCCGCCTCCCGGATCAGGTCTTTTGATACACCTGTAACCTCTTCGGCCTCATTTAGGCTGAAGATCTCCAGGGACTTTTTAAAAGCTTCAAAATTGATAGTTCTCTCCGCGATAAATTTTTCATCCAATAGTCCTTCGTCGAGGATAACCTTAGCCATTCCCATGATCAGGGCAGCATCAGTTCCCGGCCTGAGAGGAAGGCGAAGATGGGGTAAACGGCATAGGGAAATTTCTTTAGGGTTAGCAATAATTAACCTGGCCCCTTCCCTGACAGCCTTTCGTATCTCCAATCCAATAACGGGGTGTGCTTCAGTAGGGTTACATCCGGCAACAAAAAAGCAAGCAGATTCCCTGATCTGCCAGGCAGGAACAGTCATACCGGCACTACCGGTAACCGGAAGAAGCCCGCGGACGGTATTTGCATGACACAGGTGAGCAACATTGGCAATATTGTTGGTGCCCAAAACCACGCGGGCAAACTTTGAAGCCATATAAATCTCTTCATTGCTGGTTTTAGCGCTGGCAAAAACACCTGCCTCTTCCCCCCTGTATTGCGACAGTTTGCCGGCAACCAGATCAAGTGCTTCATCCCAGCCCGCCTCCACAAAACGGCCGTCTTTTTTAATCAGGGGAGCCTGTAACCTTTCCGGACTATTAACAAAGCTCCAGCCAAAACGTCCTTTAACACATAGTCGTCCTTTATTTGTCGTATGTCTTGGATTCCCCCGGGCACTGACCAGTTTATCTCCTCTGACACCCAAAAAAAGACCGCAGCCAGTACCGCAGAATGGACATACAGTTTCCACCTCCCGGGACGGCTGTTGAAAACCCACAGGTAATAGCGCTCCCACAGGACAGCGTTCCACACATTCCCCACAGGATTCACATGCAGACTCCCGCAATGGATTATCTCCAAAGGTGCTTATTTTTGTGGCATAACCTCTTAAAGCAAAATCAATGGCACCTGCACCCTGGATTTCATCGCATGTGCGTACACAAATACCGCACAACACACATTTATTATAGTCCCTGGTAATAAACGGGTGGGAATTATCCACAGGCTTTCGCTCGGAAGCCTTCAGTTCTTGGAGCCGTTCTCTGTCAATTTGCACAAAGCGGGTTACTTCCTGCAGCTTGCAGTTAAAGTTTTTCCCACAGGTAAGACATTCTGCATCATGTTCGGCAATAAGAAGTTCCACAGCTAACCGGCGGACTTTTTCCACTGCCGGGGTTCCTGTTTTAACGACCATTCCCTCTGCAGCAGCAGCTCGGCAGGAAACCAGCATCTGCCCGTCTGCATCCACCATACACAGGCGGCAAATTCCAGCCGGTTTTAAATCAGGATGATGACAAAGGTGTGGGATATAAATACCGTTTTGCAGGGCAGCCTCCAAAACAGTTGTCCCTTCCTGAACAGTGATTTCCAGATTATCAATAACGAGTTTAACTTCCTGCATTGCTGCAAAGCCTCCTTTGGTCCTTGGTTAAATACATTCTATGGCTCCAAAACGATCTGCACAAAGGTCCAGGCATGTTCCACACCTCACACACCTGTCCTGTTCTATTAAATATGCCTGTTTTTTGTTGCCTTTAATGGCTGCGGTGGGGCAGGCCTTAAGACATAGGGAACAGGCTTTACATTTTTCGTGATCAATACGGTAGGTTATTAAATCTTTACAGACACGGGCAGGGCATCGTTTTTCGTTAATATGCGCTTCGTACTCATCCCTGAAATAGCGCAAAGTCGTAAGAACCGGATTGGGGACAGTCCTGCCCAGCCCACAAAGAGATCCCTGTGCGACCACCTCACCCAACTGTATAAGCAGATCAAGATCAGAAGGCCTGCCCTCTCCCCTGGTAATCCTGTTTAATATCTCAAGCATCTGCCTTGTCCCTAACCGGCAGGTAGTACACTGGCCGCATAACTCCTTTAAACTAAATGCAAGAAAAAAGCGGGCAGTGTCAACCATGCAGGTATCTTCATCCATAACCACCATACCCCCGGAGCCCATGATAGAACCGGCATCCCTGAGCGTATCAAAATCAACAGCGGTATCCAGCAGATCTGCCGGTAAACAGCCGCCCGAAGGCCCCCCGGTTTGCACTGCCTTAAAAGCCTTTTCACCCGGAATTCCACCGCCAATACCAAAGATGATCTCCCGCAGGGAAATACCCATAGGCACTTCCACGAGGCCGCAGTTAACTACCTTGCCCGATAAGGAAAAAACAACAGTACCTTTACTCTTTTCCGTTCCTTTTGCCCTAAACCAGCCTGCACCATTATTAATAATCCAGCGTATACTGGCCAGAGTTTTTACATTATTAATAAGAGTTGGTTGGCCGTGAAGTCCTGAAACAACCGGGTAGGGAGGCCGGGGATAAGGCATACCCCTTTTTCCTCCAAGGGACTGCAGGAGGGCAGTCTCTTCACCGCAAACAAAAGCACCGGCGCCTTGAAAGATTTCCATTTCAAACGAAAAATCACTCCCCAGGATGTTCTTTCCCACCAATTCCTGTTCCCTGGCCTGTTGTAAAGCGATCTGCAGCCTTTTTATAGCCAGGGGGTATTCTGCACGTACATAGATATATCCTTTTGTGGCCCCAACTGCATAACCTGCAATCAGCATTCCTTCTAAAACCGCATGAGGATCTCCCTCCAAAAGGGAACGGTCCTGAAATGAACCCGGATCTCCCTCATCCGCGTTACAAATAAGATACTTTTGATCACCTGGGGACTGGTAACATAATCTCCATTTATTTCCTGCAAGGAACCCGCCACCTCCGAGGCCTCTTAAGCCGGAATCCTCTATTTCGGCAATTACCTGAAGAGGGGTCATCTCATACACTGCCTTGTGTAAGGCCTCATAACCTCCGCCTTTTACGTAATCCTCAATGCTGCCGGGATCGATAGTGCCGCAATTGTGAAGTATAAATCTCTGCTGCCTGCTGAAAAAAGGGATTTTCTGTTTATAAGGAATTGTATTACTGCTGTGAGGTTCCGTGTAAAAAAGGTGTTCCGGCGGCCTTCTCCCTGGTAAAAGGGATTGCATAATTTCCGATGCATTTTCTTCTTTAACACCAGCGAACAAAAGACCATCCGGCTCAATAATCACTGCCGGATCTATTTGACTAAAGCCATGGCAGCCCGGTTGTTTAAACTCTACTTCATCTTCCAGGCCCCACTTAACTGCTTCTTTTTTCAGGGCAGTATATACCTGCTCCGCCCCTGCTGATTTACAGCATGTTCCCTGGCTGACCAGAATGGTTCTTTTGGCCATTTTTTCTCTCCCCTCTAATCGGTTCATGAACAACTTTCACTTTTTGTGGAGTCAGCCGGCCATAGATAGTTTCATTGTTAACGGCTATACAGGGTGCAAGGGCACAACATCCAATACAGGCAACAGCTTCCAGGCTGTATTCCTGGTCGGCGGTTGTTTCACCCTCTTTTATGCCCAGCTGCCGTTCAAGGGTGTCCTGGATTTTCCCGGCTCCCCGGACATGACATGCTGTCCCCTGACACACGGTAATATGTTTTTTACCTGTGGCTTTAAATCTGAACTGACTGTAAAACGAGGCTGTAGCATAAACTTTGCTCTCGGACACGGATATAAACCTGGCGACTTCAAGCATAGCGCTCTCCGGCAGGTACCCGAAATGCTCCTGCACATGTTGTAAAATTGGAATAAGCTCGTTCTCTGTTCCCCTGAAAGATGAGAAGATTTCTTTCATTATAATGCGGTTTTTTAGTTCATAATCCACCATATACGTTGCTTCCTCCTTTATTCTTTATCTCCAAAAAAAAAATCCAACACCGATGATGCTTTACATCATTTGGTGTTGGATTTCAGATTAACTGATCAATTTACCCTTTAATTGACTTCCAACCTTACGACTCTTAAATTTCTTTTTCAGTCACAAAAACAAAAATTCTTTCCCCCGTCCGGGTACTTAAATCTGTATGCAAGCTGATCACCTTTGTTGAAGTTACCCTGAAGATTATTTCTTCCAGTTCAGAACGCCTCTGCTCAACTAATTGCTCCCGCAATCTTTTGATCAGAATCATTCCTTCGCTGTTGTTAGCCAGATGCTTTTCTGCCTGAGAAAGGATCCCTTTTAAGGTAACAATAATCATATTGCGTACAATATCCGTTCTCGCTTCAATAGGCCCCCGTCCCATATATTCCTTTTCCCACTGAATCATTGCCTTGGTTACTTCATCTTCCATTTGTCCCCTGGAATAAGGCACTTCGTATCCCCTAAGTTCTTTTGCTTTTTTATTGTTCATCTAAATAATAATAAAGCAAAGAACCAATAAAATCAATATAATTTTTATTTCAAACTTATTTCAAACTTATTTTTGATTATAATATTTTCCAATTTGTTTTTTGTTATTCCACCCTGGCTGTGATATAATTTCTTTTTAAATAGAGTCATAATCTATAGGAACGGGGTAAATTACATAATAAACAGAGATGATCTATCAAGAAGACAAACCATCCCGGAACTGGTTGTCCCGGCAGGTGATTTGGAACGTTTAAGGGCAGCTGTTAAATATGGTGCCGATGCTGTTTACATGGGGGGAGCGGGACTCGACCTGAGAGCTTATGCCCCCGGATTTTCTGCCGAAGAGCTAAGTAAAGGAATCGAGCTGGCCCATGATTCCGGGGTAAAAGTATATTTAACATTAAACATTATCGCTCATAACCGCCATCTCGAAGATGCCGGCATAAAATTTAAAGATATTGAAAAGTTAGGGCCGGATGCTCTAATCATAGCCGATGCGGGATTATGGGAGCTTGCCAAACGAACTGTGCCCCACATCCCTGTTCACCTGAGCACGCAGGCTGCAGTGACAAACTGGCGCAGCGCTAAATTTTGGTTTGACTTAGGTGTAAAAAGAGTTAACCTCTCCCGGGAATTGTCCCTGGAAGAAGTCCGGGAAATACGGGACAAAGTTGACATAGAGCTGGAAGTATTTATTCATGGAGCCATGTGTGTGGCCTATTCAGGAAGGTGCCTCCTTAGTGCTTATTTTACGGGCCGTGGAGCAAACCGTGGAGAATGTACCCAGCCATGCCGGTGGAGTTATGAACTGTTCGAAGAAAACCGTCCTCATGACCCCCTTGTTTTGTCAGAGGGAAAGGAAGGCAGTTTTATTCTAAGCTCACGGGACCTCTGTATGATCCGTCACATTCCCGAGATGATTCAGTCCGGTGTTAATGGCCTTAAGATTGAAGGCCGGATGAAAAGTATTCACTATGTGGCTACTGTGACACGGGTTTACCGTGAAGCGTTAGACCGCTATATTTCAGATCCTAAAGGGTATGAATTTGACCCGTCCTGGGAAGCCGAGCTGCGAAAAGTCAGCCACCGTTCTTACCATACTGGTTTCTATTTTGGCCGGCCTGAGCAGGTTGACCCGGATGATAAACGCAGTTACCTGGGGGATTGCGTCATGACCGGGCTTGTTCTGGGCTTTGAAAAAGAAACGGGAATGGCGATCGTTGAACAGCGCAATCGTTTTTTTAAAGGAGATATGCTGGAAGTCTTTGGTCCGAAAAAGGGCCCTTATAGTTTCCAGGTAAACCGGCTGTACGATGAAAACGGAACAGAAATATCAGCTGCCCCCCACCCCCGCCAGATAATACGCATTCCGGTGGAACAAGAATTGTCCCATTTGGATGTCCTCAGGAAGTATATATAGTTCCAATCATCACTATTTTTTTCGGCTCCCCATTTCTGACAGCAATCTTCATCAAAGACCAGGCTGTTATGGACGGAGTATAGATATGCCTTAATTATTTTAATTTTTTATATACTATTACTATTTCTCAGGATATGTTAAAATATGCTTAATATGGTTGAAAAGGAAAGATGTATAGTTAAATTTTAACAAACTGAACTTGCTTAATTACTAACCCGGAGAAACCAACATAATACCAAAAGGGAGTAACTAAGATGAAAGATAGGGAACTATTAGAAACGATACTGCAAAAAATCGCTGGTATGGAAACCAACATGGTCACAAAAATTGAATTTGCAGATATTAAAACTGAATTGTCAGGTGTTAAAACGGAAGTAGCTAGCATGAAAACTGAATTATCAGGTGTTAAAACGGAAGTAGCTAACGTTAAAACTGAATTATCAGGTGTTAAAACGGAAGTAGCCAGCGTTAAAACTGAATTATCAGGTGTTAAAACGGAAGTAGCCAGCGTTAAAACTGAATTGTCGGATGTTAAAACGGACGTTAAGTTTATTAAAGATATTGTTATCAAAATCGAAAATCAACACGGGCAGAAATTAGCTGCTCTTTTTGACGGGTACATACAAACTTCACAGAAACTAGACCGCATAGAAGTTGAAGTAGCCAAGCATGATGAATTGATTTTAAAAAGATTAAAATAACTAAACACCAAAAAAGGCTTTTCATGTTCCATTGGTAAGACCAGCAAATAACTGGAGTGATGAACATCCCTCCGTTTTTTTGCCCTTTTGTTATCTCCGACATTCTATCTCTTTTTCCCTACAGTGCATAAAAACATTCCTATTAGATAAAATAAAAAAAGACTATAACAAAGGAAGGGATGCTTTTTATGAACTTTAGCCCAACTCAAAAGGAAAAAATGCTTTTTCAAGACCAAAAAAAACACGAAGAGGTCTGTGTTCAAAAATACAAAAGTTATGCTCAATCAGCCCAGGATCCACAGCTGAAACAACTCTTTAACAGTCTTTCACAAAAAGAACAGCAGCACTTGAACAGTATTAACCAACTCCTGTCAGGGCAGGTTCCCCAACTCCAAGGGCAGGCACAGCAGGGACAGCAGACGATGTCGTCGGCTCTGCAGGGCTCTAATAACTCCCATGATGCAGGACTCCTGAATGATATGCTTATGACGGAAAAATACGTCTCAGGAACCTACGATACGGCCATCTTTGAAAGCCAGGATGCCAACGTTCGCCAGGTACTAAATCATATCCAGAAGGAAGAACAGCAGCATGGAGAAGAGATCTTTAACTATATGAAAAACAGCGGCATGTACAATCCTCAGTAAACAGCATGGAGAAACAAGGCAGTCTACCGTTGTTTGAGTATAACTGCCAAAACCAATTTCTTTAAACTAAAAAGCCAGCCTATGGAGCTTATTTCATAGCTGGCTTGAGTTTTATCCTGATTTTTTTGGTTAAGACCCACCTCTAAGCGTAGCGTATGTGGATTTTTCAATCAGGTGGAGTAGACTCTCCACCTGATTCCCCGATGTTTCAGCCTGTTGAAGCGAGTTCACTGCAGACTGTTTATTTTATTCTTATTTATTCTATCCCGGGAATAATGCGCCGTAAAGCATTCCCGATAAGGTAGCCATGATCACAACCAGAACAACAAAAACCAGTGTCTTTTGAGTTCCCAGTATACTGCGGATAACCAGCATGTTGGGCAGGCTTAAAGCCGGACCTGCTAAAAGCAGTGCCAGGGCTGGCCCCTGCCCCATTCCAAGGCCGAGAAGCCCCTGCATGATGGGAATTTCGGTGAGGGTGGCAAAGTACATGAATGCGCCTACAACTGAGGCCAAAAGATTGGCCTGCAGGGAGTTACCCCCCACTGCTGTCTCAATAATGTGAGATGGAATAAGACCTGCATCAACTCCGGGACGCCCCATGAGCAAACCGGCCACCAGGACTCCGCCAAAAAGGAGGGGCAGGATCTGCTGAGCAAAATTCCAGGTCGATTCCACCCAGGAAGTGCGTTCATAGCTTTCAAACCAGCGTGCCAGCATAAAAGCCAGTATCCCCAGCAGGATAATAACCACGTACCACTTTATTCCGAAGACAAAATTCCAGAAACCAGTCGCCTCCTGCGGCCTTCCCCAAGCCGCAAAAACGAGGATCAGAACCAATACTACGAAATATATCAGGTTTTGTGTCGGGCTGCGCCTTTCTTCCTGGTCAACCATCTGTCCCATTGAGGCTTTAACCTTTTCTTCATCCTCCCGCCGGTAGATAAAAGCCATGATCAGCCCGATCACGATGGCAAATAGCACAGCCCCGATGGCCCTTGCCAGACCCAGCTGCCAGCCCAAAACCCGCGCAGTGAGGATTATGGCCAGAATATTAATGGCTGGACCGGAATACAGGAAAGCGGTGGCAGGGCCGATGCCTGCGCCCTTTTTCCATATTCCGGCAAAAAGGGGCAGCACTGTGCAGGAGCAGACCGCCAAAATGCTCCCGGAAACAGAGGCTACCGTATAAGCCAGATATTTGGGAGCCCCACCCCCGAAATACTTCAGCACCGCACCCTGTGAAACAAAGTTTGCTATGGCTCCCGCGATAAAAAAGGCTGGTATCAGGCAGTATAGGACATGCTCTCTGGCATATTCCTGCAGCATGTGAAAAGCTTCCAAAATGGAAACCTGCACTACCGGGTTGTTAAATGGAACAAAATAGGCTGATAGAAAGACAGCCACAATCAGTGTTAACTTATGCCATTCCTTCATTTTCCCCATCTCCTGATAACTATAATTCTTCCTTGATCCACTTTTTAATCTCTTCTTTTCTGGGCACACGGCCAAATACTTTAACTTTTTCGTTTACCACTAGTGCCGGAGTCATCATGATATCATGCTCCATTATCTTCTCCATATCTGATACTTTCTCAACCTCAGCAACCACATCCAGTTCGGCCAGGGCATTGATGGTTTCCTTTTCCAGTTTTTCGCAGTTTCTGCACCCCGAGCCTAAAATCTTTATTTTCATCTGCCTCCACCTCCTTGTAACAACTGTTTTTCCCTATCTTTTAAGTACGAAAAAAATCTTAAACTATACTGCAAATTTAGAAGACCATGTAAACATGTTTCTTGCTCTATGTTATTCATAAGTTAAATACACTGTTTAAAAGTATATGCTACACTAAAGATTTTTCAGCCAATCGAGGCATTTGAAAACAGCTTCTTTATTTTTGCGCAGTTGATGTTCCGCCCCGGGTATTATGTAAAGCTGTTTAGGATCCCCTGCCTGCTCGTAAAGTCTATGAGCATGTTCAAAGGGAATAAGTTCGTCAGCATCACCATGAATCACCAACAGGGGCCTGGGTGATATTTTATGAATAATACTTATGGGGCTGACAGAATGAATATCTTCAAGCCACCTGTGAGGGTCGGCAGGAAAGTAACTATCCCTGATAATACCCGCACCCCTGAGGCGTAAAATGATCTGTTCCAGATTCCGGGGAAGAAAAATGCTTTTAAATTCTGCTGGAGAGGCTGCCAATAAAACTGCTTTTATCTGAGGGTCAGAAGAGGCCACATGACAGGAAACAGCCGCTCCGGCACTGAATCCCCAAAGATAAAAGCCATTTTTCCCAAAGCCGCGCTTTTCCCAGTAGTCGAGGACCCCAATAAGATCTCGCGTCCACCCCAGCAGATCAAAGTTCCCTTCACTATCCCCTGTTCCCCTAAAATTGAAATGAAAACACGGCAGTCCTGCCTCGCAGCTTTGCCCGGCAAGAGCAGGATAACCCCCGTCTTCCTGATAAGTATGCTCTTCACTTTCTCCCGAAGGTTGGTTCCCTCTGGGGATACCGTGACAGAGGATCAGGAGAGGTTTTCCCTTATCTTCCTCAGAGATCGTTTTCGGATCGGGCCAATATACCCTCCCTCTCAAAACGATACCTTCCACTGTAATGGTTATTTCCTCAGTTCTCATCATTTCAACTCCTGGCTTATAAGACGATTTCACCTACGGTGAATATTTAATAGGCAATTCAACACCCGGCAGTATAAATAAATATAGCTCCGGCAAGTATTAAAATCCCTAAAATTACTATAATTTTTTTGTTCAAAATTGTCTCCCCCTCTTCTGGTATTTCCAGGGAAAAATTAACCTCTAAGTAACCTTATGAAACCACCTTTAGACCTTCTTGTCAAGTCTAACGACGTTTCCCGCTGTAGTATTAGCTTTCCCGTTTTGTCTGCGGTAAATTTTTCAATTCATGATCTATCTCTTTTTTGAGAAACTAAAAGCGTTTAGAAAAAGAGGTGGCTTGATGCATTCCTTAGAGTTGCAAGACATTACAGCGGGCCTTAAATACAGTTCCCTCTACCACTGGAAAAATATCTCTGTTAGCGGAATCGGTTACAACTCTGGCCAGATAAAACCCGGCAACGTTTTCGTTGCCGTAAAAGGGCTGAAACACGATGGGCACAGGTTCATACCCGAGGCTCTGGGTAGAGGAGCGACAGTCATCGTTGCCGAAGAAAAGCCTTATTTACCTTCTCCTGCCATATGGATCCATGTCCCTGATTCGAGGCTGGCCCTTTCACTGATGGCAGCTAATTTTTACGGCCAACCCTCTCAGCATTTCAGTCTTATCGGCGTGACAGGAACATGCGGCAAGACGACTACTACCAGTATGTTAAGAGAAATATATGAAACAGCCGGACTAATCTCCGGTATGATCGGAACTGTAGAAGTCCATTGTGCCCGTCAAACCTGGCTGTCGCGCCTTACCACTCCAGATTCTCTTGAACTTCAGAGGTATCTGCACCTTATGGTTGAAAGCGGAGTGAGCCATGCTGCAATGGAGGTATCTTCTCACGGACTTGCCCTTAAGAGGGTTGATGGCATTACTTTTCAGGGAGCAATATTTACAAACATTTCTCCAAATCATCTTGATTTCCACAAGAATATTGAAGACTATGCCGCCACAAAAGGAAGACTTGCATCCCTGGTGAAACCTGAGGGGTTTTTGCTGATCAATAAAGATGACGGGTATTTACAGAAACTAAGTTTTTCAACAAAGAGCAAGTGTTTCTATTTTGGCACCCTTCCTTCCTGCGATTTCATGATCCAAGACACAATTTTGGGAGAACAGGGAAGCTCTTTTCTATTAAAAGTTAGAAATAGAGAATTAATGGAAAGTCTCACTCTGGAAGAAACATACCCACTGCGTATTCCTCTCCCCGGTATGCACAATGTTTCAAATGCTGCTGCAGCAGCGGCAGGGGCATTGCTTTCAGGTCTAAGAAAAGAAAGCGTTGCCGATGGCCTGGCTTCCTTCCGGGGAGTGGAACGGAGGATGCAGATACATAATCTGGCTGGCCTGCAGGTCATTGATGATACTGCCATGAATTCTGGAAGCATCGATGCTGTTTTTAATGCAATCAGGAGTCTTTCCCCTAACAAATTGGTCTTAGTTTACGCAATCCGCGGTAGGCGCGGAGTAAAAGTGAACGAAGACAATGGTAAAGCCCTGGGCAAATGGGTAAAAGACCTGCAGATTAAATACTTTTTTTCCACCTCGAGTATAAGCCATGTCGATGAGCGAAACCAGGTCCTTCCCGAAGAGGAAGATGCTTTTTTTAGTGGAGTTATCTCTTCAGGCTTATACCCATGTCATTATCCTGAGCTGAAGGATGCCCTGGCACAGGCACTTGAGGTCGCAGCGCCAGGAAGTGCTCTTATTCTTCTAGGGGCTCAGGGAATGGATGCAGGAGTAAAGATACTTCAAGAACAGCTTACGGTGCCTGTCACCTAACTTATTTACTTATTATCACCATTGCGGATTCCTGAGCCACTCGCTGCCACATAAAATGATAGTAGATAAGTTTTAATTTTATGATATAATTATAATAATCGCAAAAATGAAAAAGGTGGTGAAATTAATGATTTATCCTATGCTGGCCGTAGTAGCTATTTTTATTGCAGTAGTATTAATTTTTAGGTTTTCTACCCATTTCCATTTTTGCAAGCGGGTTTCTAAGAAATATCCTGGCGAAAAAATACAGGGATGCCCCGTATGGACCCATACAAAAGAAGAAAAAAAAGAAAACAGCGCATAAGCAGCATAAGCATGAAGCAAAAAACAACGTTCCCACACCAGTATGAACTTGTAAAAGAGGGATTTTATGAGGAAAGCTCTTTTAATTATTGATATGCTTCGAGACTTTCTGGAAACAAACGGCGCTCTTTGTATAGGAGACTCGAAAGAGATAATTCAAAACGTATCATCCAGGTTGAAGGAATGGCGCTTACAGAAAAACCCGGTCATTTATATCATGGACAAACACCTGCCCCATGATGCCGAGTTCAAAATGTTTTCTCCTCACTGCCTGACGGGGGAATGGGGATCTGAAGTGGTCGATGAGCTTGCGCCCTGTGAAGGAGATTTTATAATATACAAGCGGCGTTACAGCGCTTTTTTCGGTACGGATCTGGATTTGACCCTCAGGGAACTGGGTGTTACGGAACTGGAACTGGTGGGTGTTTGCACTCAGATTTGTGTTCTTTATACGGCTGCCGATGCACGCATGAGGCATTATGATGTAATAGTAAGAAAAAATTGTGTAGCCTCTTTTGATGAGGAAGCTCATGAATTTGCTTTAAAAGAACTGGAAAGAACTCTTGGTGCAAAAGTTATCTAATTCAAAATTTGATACGAAAAGCTCTTCTGTTTTTTTGGTTAAACAATTTTTACATAAGGGGTTGTTTGGGCTGTTTCGTTGTCCTTGACATACCCTTCCCGAGGGTTTATAATTATTCTTACATGGGGCTGTAGCTCAGGGGGAGAGCGCTTGACTCACATTCAAGAGGTCCAGGGTTCAAATCCCTGCAGCCCCACCAGGAAAACGGCACTCGTAAAGAGTGCCGTTTTCATAATATAAGCTAAATAACGGACAGTACTGGCAACAGTACTGCAGTAGGTAGAATTTAATGCAGTATAAGAGCAAGATAAAACCGGGAGTGGCAACTCCCGGCTATTGAAGAATACTGATGGTTAAGCTCTTTTTTATGGGGGCTTATTTTTTTAGACAGGGAGCCAATGCCTCCAACTTTCTCAGCTATGTTATCTTTCATTTTCTCAGTAACATGCGCGTAAGTACTCCGGTAATACCGAATGTCCAGGGTTTGCAGATACTGTCTTTAAGTCTGCGCCGTTTTCCAGGGCAAGAGTAGCGTGTAAGTGTCTTTTATGGGTTGAATTAAATGATTCCACTGCATAAATGCTCTTTTTTCTTCATTGCATATCCAAAGTGGGGGAAAAGCCTTAATAATGGTGCAATTATGGTGTTCTGGTATCAAATATAGCGCTTTTTCCTCTGATAAGTGGGGAATAAATCTTTATCAAATCAAGAAATCGACTTTTTGCAGTGGAATCATTAAATAATTTCTTCAGATTTATAGAGGGTTAATTCTCTTTCAGAGAGGTAATTAAAATATCATGTGGAAGTTGAATGTTTGTCACTTCTGTCTCCCTATATCCTTTTATATTTTTAATTACAACAGTAATATTTTGCCCCATTTTTTTATTCTTATTGACCACCTTTCCCCCCTCCGCCCATTAAGGCAGATAAGATTTAATCTTTGAGAGTCGAGTTACCCAATCATCTTGCATCAGGTACTCTTCCTTTGTTCCAGGGGGCATCCTGGATTTTGTTCACCCCGTCCGGACATCATGTTCTGCTGGAATCCTGTTCCGGACTTAATGACAACAAGTTCGATCCCACCATTGTAGCTTCCTCCAGTATAGATTCCATCCTTTTCCGTTCCCTTGGAGAAGCCTCCAGTATATGCTGTGTAGCTTTCTAAGGCAAAAAAATGAAAAAATGCCCAAAGGTATTTTATTTGGTAATATCGAAATATCCTATCACTGGGGAACTGCGGTAGTTTTGCGGCAAATTCCTATCAAATCTACGGAGATTTAACCTGCCGGTCAACTTATAATGATGGTGAAGAAACTGGAGGCATGGAAAGCATGTGTAAATCCATATATATTGCAGATGACGAACAAAACATACGGGATGTAGTCAAATCCTTTCTCGAGAGTGAAGGGTATGGCGTCACCGCTTTTGAGGACGGCGATAAGCTGCTCGCTGCTTTTAAAGATAAAGCATGCGACCTTGTGATCCTCGACGTGATGATGCCTGGCTCCGGCGGCTTTACCGTTTGCTCAGAACTGCGCAAGCTAAGCACAGTGCCCATCATCATGCTCACAGCGCGCGACAGCGACCTGGATTACGCCACAGGGATAAACCTCGGCAGCGATGACTATTTTACCAAGCCCTTTTCCGCCATCTCCCTTGTCATGCGGGTTAAAGCAATATTCCGCAGGATAGAATTTGATAAAGCGGGTGAAGAAAATTCTTCGCCGCGTCTTCTTACCTATGCTGATATACAAATAGATCTGCAGAATAAAACAGTGAAGCTTGATGATCTGCCTTTAGAACTTTCGCCAAACGAATACAACCTCTTATCCTATCTCATTGAAAATAAAGACCGGGCCATCTCAAGGGACGAACTGCTCAACAAAGTATGGGGATATAACAGCGAAGTGGAGACACGGGCTGCCGATGACACAGTAAGAAGGCTTCGCAAGAAGCTGTCGTGCAGCAGGACGGTCATAGATACGGTATGGGGTTTCGGTTTTCGCCTGAAGGAGCGTGCGGACGATGCTTAAAATAAATACCCGCAAGATCAGCATCCGCACAAGGATACTCGCTATAGTGCTCGCTCTTATTGCCGTCATTTTTCTGGTGGTTTTTGCTGTTTTCAACCTGCTTGTGGGAGAATATATTAAGAACAGCGTAAATGAACAACTTAAGGACGCAGTACAGATCGTCTTTGATGAGAAAAATCCGCCTAGGCTGATGCCACCAGTTGAACTGCCTCCGCCGGGGCAAAGGCCCGATTACATTCCCAATATCAGAACGCTGCCGAGGAGTCAGATAGGCAAAGCTGAGGCATTAATTATTACAGAGAATTACGAACTCATCTTCCCTGATTTGAACATGATCTTCATGCACAACTATGAGGAGATGATTGCTTTGGCATCGCAGCTTAAGACTGAGCAGGCAGATCTGCAGAGCACTGAAATCATGCGGCTTAAGGCAACAGGCAGCGAGTACTATTATGTTTCAGTGCAGGTACCGGAATATGTGTTCATGCACAGGTCGTATTTAATCTACTATATAGATATGACAGCGATCACTTCCTTTGCAGATCGTATCAACACTGTTCTTCTGGTGGTTATGGGTATGGCAGGGATTTTAGCTGCTGCCATTGCTATCTTTTTGTCGGGCAAAATCGCTGAGCCTGTCAGGGAACTAAAACGATTTGCCATGAGAATCGGCAGGGGGGATTTTTCAAAAAATACCTTGAATTATGGGGATATTGAGCTTGCGGAACTGGCCGAGAGCATGAACAAAGCGGCTGCACAGCTTGATGCCTATGATAAAGAGCAGAAGACATTTTTTCAAAACATATCCCATGAGCTCCGAACTCCACTGCAGGCCATCAGGTGTAATGCAGAGGGTATCGAACACGGGATCCTGGACGATCAAGAATCCAGCCGGGTGATCATCAGTGAAACCGACCGCCTCAGTGAAATGGTTGAAGATCTGCTTTACCTCTCGCGTATCGACAGCATAACTACGAACAGCAGCTTAGAGGAATGGGATCTGCGCGAGCTTCTTTCAAACTGTGCCGAACGCCAGAGAACTCTGGCGGCGGAGAGGGGGTTACAGTTTATTTTCGAGTTTGATGATCAGCCGGTGAATATGCGCTGCGATGAAAAGCGTCTCTCCCGGGCTTTTTCCAATCTTATCTCAAACGCCATCAGATATGCAAAAAGCAAGATCACCATTTCCTGCCACCGTCCATACGGTGGAATAACCATTGCTGTGGTCGATGATGGCGAAGGTATATCGAAGGAAGACCTTCCTCATATCTTTGACCGTTTTTATAAAGCCAACGGGGGCAAACACGGCATAGGGCTTTCCATAGTAAAATCGGTAATCGAGCAGCACAGCGGCAAAATTGAAGCTAAGAACACCGCTCAGGGAACCGCCTTCACTATTACCTTTTAAAAACAAACCTCGCAATCAGAATAGAATATCACAGAGAACGGAAGTGCTTTTTTGCTGCCCCGTTCTTTTTTTTGCGGCAACTTTGCGTTATTTTTACCGTCTCTTTTCGGTGATTTGTAGACAAGTTCTAAGCTAGAATAAAGCATAAAGAATAAAATGAAAGGGGTTTTGAGGTTATGTCCGGCAAAATAGGAAACGTATTGAAGGTCAGGCTTATTGCATATTGACCGCAAAGTTAATGCTGAAAATGTGGCTGACACTCTTATCCAGACAGATGCTGCACAAAGTTGGCGATGAAATCCCCGTTAAGTTATACCGGAATGGTCAAACCTTTTCCGGAACGCTTACCCTTCTGGAAGGAAAGTGAGGTGATTATTTATGTTTATGAACAACTTAAAGTTCCGCAATGAACTAAAGCATGTGGTGACTCAGGCGGATGCGCTGGTGATCAGAAGCAGGCTGTCCTGCCTGCTGCGCCCTGACCAGAACGCCGGGCCGGACGGCAGATACCATATCCGCAGTCTCTATTTCGATACGCCGGAGAACAAGGCCCTCCATGAAAAGTTAGAGGGACTTCCAATCAAGGAAAAATTCCGCATCCGTTTCTACAATCACAACCACAGCTTTATCCGCCTGGAGAAAAAAATTAAATATTTCGGCAAGGGCACAAAGCTTAAAGCAACGTTAACAAAAGAGGATGTGCAAAGTATCCTAAGTGGTGAGATAGGCTTTCTCAGAGACTCTGACCAGGCACTGCTGAGGGAGCTTTACCTCAGGATCAAGACAGAAAGACTTCTTCCCAGAACAGTGGTGGATTATATGCGGGAGGCTTATCTCCACCCCGCGGGAAATGTGCGGATCACCATGGATTTTGACATTAAAGCATCTATAAGTTCCACCGACCTTTTTGATGAGGACCTGCCAACCGCGTCAGCCATAGATAAAGGCCTCTGCATCCTCGAGGTAAAATATGACGGGTTCTTGCCGGAGTTTATCCAGGATATCGTCCAGTTGAACAAATGCACATCAACACCGGTTTCAAAATATGCGGCCTGCCGCCAATATATGTGAACAATTGAAAGGAGTAAGAGAATATGACATTTAATGATATTTTTAAATCAAGTTTTCTGGAAAAGGTATCCGGTTTTTCCTTCATTGATGCAGTTATAGCCTTGGGTGCCGCTTTCCTCGTGGGTATGTTTATCTATCTTATCTACAAAAAGACTTTTTCAGGCGTCATGTATTCACGGCCGTTCAACATTTCGCTTCTGCTGCTTACAATGCTCACCACTGTGGTCATCCTTACCGTAACTTCCAACGTCGTTCTTTCCCTCGGCATGGTGGGCGCCCTTTCCATCGTCCGATTCCGCACTCCCATAAAAGACCCCATGGATTTAGTCTTTCTCTTCTGGGCAATAGGCACCGGCATAATCCTTGGGGCCGGATTTATTCCTGTCGCCGTACTGGGTTCGGTAATTATCGGTCTTACTCTTGTCGCTTTTGTCAGCAAAAATGTGGTTGATATGCCTTACATCGTTATCATCAATTGCACGGATGAAAGTGCCGAGAGTGAAACCATAGGGCTGATGAAAAAGAAGTTTTCCAAATATCGTGTGAAATCCAAAACCGTTACAGCATCAAAAGGCATTGAACTTGTTCTGGAGATACGCTTAAAAGGCGGGGAAACGCAGTTTGTAAACGAACTGACAGCAATCCCGGGCGTCACTAATACATCCCTGGTGAGCTTCAGCGGGGAATATGCATCCTAAAAAGGGAGTGCAGGTTTATGACAAATAACAGGATTATCTTGCTATCATTAGTAATGGTAATATTTACGGCCTTATTTGTTTTCGCTTACACGGCTTTCGGCACCGGCAAAGTTACTGTATACGGCGACGAATATGTAAGCAGGTACTTTCAAAGAGATGAAGTAATGGATGTTAACATTGGAATCAGCGAGGCTGATTGGGAAAACATGATGGAAAACCCCATGGCAGAGAAGTTCCACCCGGCGACGGTAACGGTAAACGGCGATATCTACCCGTCGGTGAGGATAAGGACTAAAGGGAATTCCAGTCTCATGTCGGTCGCACGCAGTGACAGCAACCGTTACAGCTTCAAAATAAATTTCGATAGCTTAGTTAAAAACCAGACCATGGCGGGGCTTACCCAGCTGAATCTGAACAACGGCTTTTCCGACCCATCCTATATGCGTGAGTATCTCTCCTATCAGATCTTCGAGGAGATGGGGGTGGCCGTTCCAGCCTTTGCCTTTGCCGCCGTGTATGTAAACGGGGACTATTTCGGCCTCTACCTCGCGGTTGAGAGCATATTGGAACCCTATCTGGAAAGGAACTTTGGGAACATTACCGGAGACCTGTACAAATCTGTGGGCAATACCCTTAGGTATAACGGCACCAATCCGGCCGACTATACAGGCCTCGAAGTTAAAAGTGACCGCAAGAATGCCGACTGGTCCAGGCTGATAAGGATGCTCGACGCTTTAAATAACGATGGTGATCTGGAAAAATATCTCGATGTTGACGCGGCGCTAAGGTACATCGCCGTCAGCACCGCCCTGGCCAATTTTGACAGCTACCAGGGCAGAATGGGGCACAATTACTACCTCTATGAGCAAAACGGCGTTTTTACAATACTCCCATGGGATTTAAACATGTCCTTTGGCGGTTTTAGCTTTGGTGGTGATGCTACAAGTGTGTATATTGATGAGCCGACCCAGGGGGCGCTTGCCGAAAGACCCCTTATCGCCAGTCTCTTTGCAAATGAAGAATATCTCGAAACCTATCACGGTTATCTTGAGGAGATTGCAACAGAGTTTTTAAGCAGCAGCTACCTGGAAGATGAAACAGCACGGCTTTTTGAGCTGATTTCCCCATACGTCAGAACAGATCCCACGGCCTTTTATACTTACGAGCAGTTTGAAAGAAGCATTTCCGGTACTATTGCGGGCGGTGCCATGGGGGATGAAAACCAGGCAGAAGTTGTGCCGAATATACCGGAGGCAAACAATGTGTCCGGAAACCAGGGCTTCAGGATGGGTGGAGTGCAGGGTTTTGGCGGCAATGTTCCAGGGATTCTTGAGCTTGCCGCTGCAATGTCCGAATTAATACAAAATCAGCTTAGCGGTGAGCTGCCTTCCAGAAACAACGGCAGCGGCATGGGAGGAATGGGCGGAGGCGGAGTGCGCAATATTGATGGAGGTCGAATCCCCCCTCAGCAGCGCCCTGGTGAAAATACCGAAAGGCCTGCCTGGGATGGCGGCGGCCGGCAGCCAGGAGGTATGGTAATTCCTGAAGGATTGGACATAGCAGCAATGGAGACCCTCAGGCAGGAGATTTTGCAGGCAGGAGGCCTCAATGACGAACTGCGGGAAAAAGCCGGAGAGTTAGGAATTCCTGAGAATATAGCCGAAATGATGGCAGGTTTTCCTGATGGCGGTGGGATGTCCCGCGGTATATGGCCGGGAGGAGACCCCGGCGGAAACCCTCGTTTTGGCATGGGCACCGGGCAGCCCCAAGCCATAGACAAGGCTGCTTTAACTTTATTGCTGGTATCGGGAGCAGCCATAATTGCCGGGATAATCATGCTCTTCTTTTTTAAGCGCAGGAAATATATAAAAGCATAATACTATCTAAATTCCTTTATGACGAACTCCAGAAACCAGATTGTGAAATGAGGGCTTTCCTTTTGTGCTACCTCAAAGAACAGGGCTCAAGTGGTGGTCCTGTGCCTCCTGCAAACCCCATAAAATGGTGCGGAATATGAAGACATCCTCATTACGTCCAGGTACCTCGTGGAAACGGGTGGTCTTTCCGGCAGGGGTTTTTCATACTCAGTCATACCTTCCAACATTTTTATCTCCTTGTTCAGGGTCTGAATGCCCAGTGTTAAAATAGTTGCCAGCTAAAACTGCAAGTTATCAACAAAACCTTACAACATTCAACAAAGCCTAGTCATGATTTTTGAAGAATTTCTGTCCGATGTAGGTTACCATATACTTACGGCATATGATGGCGATGAAGGGCTAATCAAGCTCAACAGTGAGTCCCCACCTGATCTGGTAATGGTAGATTTAAAGATGCCGGGTACAAGCGGGAAAATGGTTATTCATAAGCTGCGGCAAAACCCCTTATTATACGAATTGCCCGTAATCATTGTTACGGGTTCAGAGAAGAATGATGTTGATTTTCCGCCAGAAGGAACCTATCAGGACATCATTTACAAACCCTTTCGTCTGGAGGAAGTATTGGCTAAAATAAAAGAGCTTATTTAATTCAAATTAGCAAATTATTATTAAATAGTAAGGAGAGTCAACTGAAGTGCACCTATGTTCAGGAAATAATTTTCGTTTAATCAGACTGCTGTCTCATCCTTCCCTGAGATAAAGGTCCACCCGTAAGATGATCAGCACTTCCACCGCCGCCACCCGTCCGCTGCCATCAGACCAATGTCGGATTCTTAACAGCGTTTTTTCAAGATCTCTTAAACGATAGGACATTCCTCCAGGGAATACAGGGTTACGGACGGATTCTTATCTTTGGCATAATTTAACGAGAATTCGTTTTCAAAGAGGATAACCGTTTGGTCCTTTTCGTCTTTTACTACAAAGCTCCTCAACCGGGAAAGTGTTTCCGGATCCGGATTCATGACCCAGCGGGCCAATTGGTATGGCAGGCGCTGCAGGTTTACTGCTGCGCCGTATTCTGATTGGAGCCTGTGCTGAAATACTTCGAACTGCAGCTCTCCAACAACTCCCAGGATAATTTCCTCTGTTCTTGGCACCTTAAATATTTGGACAGCGCCTTCCTCTGCCAATTGGGAAAGTCCCTTATGAAAGTGTTTGTATTTTGTGGCATCTCGGGCCGTTACTTTGGCAAACAGTTCCGGCGAAAAACGGGGCAGTTTTTCAAACTTGAAGGACCCGTCTTCACATAAAGTATCCCCAATCTGGTAAAGGCCGGGGTCAAATAAGCCGATAATATCTCCTGGATAGGCCTCTTCCACGATATTTCGATTTTGACCCAGGAATTGCTGCGGCTGCGAAAGCCTGATATTTTTGCCCGTGCGCACAAGGGTAACCACCTTATCCCGTTCAAATTTACCGGAGCAAACCCTCAAAAAGGCAATGCGGTCCCGGTGGGCCGGGTTCATATTGGCCTGGATCTTGAAGATAAATCCGGAAAATTTATTTGCCGTGGGCTCTATAAGACCGGCATCAGCCTTCTTCCCTGCCGGCGGCGGGGCCATTTTGAGAAATTCGTGAAAAAACGTTTCTATGCCAAAACCGCTGATCGCGCTGCCGAAAAACACCGGCGTCAGGAGTCCTTTTTTTACTTTATCCAGCTCAAATTTATTCCCGGCACCATCAAGCAGCTCCATTTCCTGCTTCAGTTTCTCATAAAAGGAACCTTCCAGGGCATTTTGGATCGCTGCATCTTCAAGGCCCCGTCCGTTTGAGGGAACAATTTCACTAATCTGACCACCCTGGCAGAGCTCCAGTTTTTGCAGCCGTCTGTCGTAAAGCCCGTAACTGCCGGAAGCCAGACCAGCCGGCCAGTTTAATGGACAGGAGCCAATACCCAGCACATTCTCAATTTCATCCAGCAGCTCCAGAGGCTCGCGGCCGTGGCGATCCAGTTTGTTGATAAAGGTAAAAATGGGGATACCCTGCATACGACATACTTTAAAGAGTTTTTCCGTCTGCGCTTCCACTCCTTTAGCCATGTCGATCATCATCAGTGCGCAGTCCGCCGCGGTCAGGGTGCGGTATGTGTCCTCACTGAAGTCCTGGTGCCCCGGCGTGTCCAGGATATTTATGCGGTAGCCATTATAAGAGAACTGCAGAACGCTGGAAGTGATGGAAATACCTCTCTCCCTTTCCATCTCCATCCAGTCAGAGGCGGCATACTTCTTTGTCTTTCTCCCCTTAATGGAACCGGCAAGTCGGATTGCCCCGCCGTAAAGCAGCAATTTCTCCGTCATGGTTGTTTTTCCAGCATCCGGGTGTGAAATGATGGCAAATGTGCGTCTGCTGTTTACCTGTTTTTTTAGCTCTTCATGCTGCAAAGTCATCTGCTTGTTCCTTTCTATGTGCATAAACAAATTAAACTATAACATAGCAGGTGTATCTTGTAAAATGAAGAAGAATTTTGAACATACGGACCTTTGAGATTAAAAATAGCCCTGTACTCTCCACAAAGAAAGTAATTTGCTGGTATAATAGCAAATAAACAAACAAGAAAAAATAAGATTATTTAAATATAAAAGGTGATATTACTAATGAAAAAAAATGACTGCAAGATCTGTTCCGGGGCAACGGTAATCATAAGGGACAAAAAGTTTCAGATCGATTATTATCTTTGCAGCGATTGTGAATTCATCTTTATGGACGAGGCGGCGATTGTGCCGCCAGAGCAAGAGGTTGCCCGTTATAAGGAGCACAACAATTCCATGGAAAATGAAGGCTATGTAAACATGTTTAAAGAATTTATGAAAGTCGCTGTTGACCCTTATGCGGAGCGAATTAAAACGGCCTTGGATTTTGGCTGCGGCCCCAGCCCGGTTTTGGCCACCCTCTTGCAGCAAAAAGGATTTCAGGTAGATACCTATGACCCATATTTTGCTCCGGAAAAAACTTATGAAACTAAGTGCTACGACCTTATTACGGCTACTGAGGTGTTCGAACACCTGCAAGACCCTTTGCAAACAGCAAAGCTGCTTAAAAAACACTTAAATAGTGGCGGAATCCTGGCGATCATGACCTTGTTCCACCCCGGGGATGCAGCATCATTTAGTAGTTGGTGGTACAGGCGCGATTCCACCCATATCTCCTTTTTCAGGCCCAGGACCTTTACTGTCCTGGCCGAGCGGCTCGGGCTGAAAGTATTAACCTTTGACCGGAAAAACGTGTGTGTGCTCACAAAATAAACCAAGAAATGGGAAGGAAGATATTTAATGGGAGAAGGTTTGTTTGAGGAAAAGCAGGTCCGGAGGCTGGCCTGGACCATGTGGGCGATACTGGCATTTACCTATCTTATTGTCTTTTTTCACCGCCTTTCCCTGGCTGTTATCCTGGATTATCTGATCATTGACCTGAATATTCATGATGCCGCCATGGCCGGGGCCCTGGTGGCCAGTTATGCCCTTTTATACATGATTATGCAGATCCCCTCCGGCCTGCTGGCCGATTCCTGGGGGCCACGCAAAACGGTAACTGCAGGAATGCTTGTTGCCTGCACCGGGTCCGTCATCTTTGCCCTGGCGCCAAATTTATTTTTTGCTTTCGTGGGAAGATGCCTGGTTGGCTTAGGGGTTTCGGTAGTCCTCGTCTCTATCTTAAAATTTCAGATAAGCTGGTTTAAACCTTCACAATTTGCTACCATTACGGGGCTGACCTTTCTGGCCGGTAACCTTGGTGTGGCCCTGGGAACCACTCCCTTTGCCCTTCTGGTAAACAGCGTCGGCTGGAGGACCTCTTTTGTGATTATCGGAGGAGTGACTTTTTTTGCTACCCTTTTATGCTGGTTGGTAGTCCGTGACAACCCTGGAGAGGTCATCGCTGGAAAAAACAAAAAACCGCTTTCCGGGCCAGAGGAAGAACAAAAGGAAGAGGCCCCTAAAGCCAGTTTTGGCGAACTTATTAAAGCCTTAAAAGCCGTAATTAAAAATCCCAGGACATGGCCCCTTTTTGCCAATGCTTTCGGAATATATGGAACATTATTCGCTTTTACAGGTACCTGGAGCGTTTCTTACCTTATGCAGATATACGGTTTAACAAGAAACGCATCTGCAAGCCTGATCATGGCAGTTCCACTGGGAATGATTGTAGGCCACCCCTTTATGGGATTTGTTTCAGACAAACTCCGCCGGCGCAAACTGCCTATGTTGATTCTTTTAAGCATCTATATTGCAATTTGGGCACTGCTTTTCTTCTGGAACAACGGGCAACCACCCCTTCATGCGCTCTATCCTATCTTTTTCTTAATTGGTTTTGGCAGCGGCAGTTCGTCCACTATCCTTCCTTTGGCCAAGGAGGTAAATGAGCCCACTTTCTCTGGTATAGCACTAAGCGTGGTAAATATCGGACCCTTTGCCGGTATGGCTGTCTTACAACCGCTCCTGGGTTATATTCTGGACCTGCGCTGGGAAGGCGTTTTAAATGCGGGGGCAAAGATTTACCCCCTGGCAGCTTACCGGTCCCTGCTTGGCGCATGCTTGATCACCCTGATAATTGCCTTTGCTTTTACTCTGACTATAAAAGAAACAAACTGCAGAAATATTTACCATGATGAAGAATGTTGTTAAAAGCTAATTTTTTTGTACTTCCTGACCAAGATGTTATTCAGATACTAATGCTTTCATGTTTTCAACAATATCTTTGTCTGTCTCCGGGAACAGTTCACAAAATTCCCTGCAGTAATCAGTTAGCTTTTCATGATAATTACCGTCATTACGGACGCAATTTTGCAAACATGTCATAAAATCCCGGCACCAGTCAGAGAGCGGTTGTTCGAATTCAGTGATTTTCCGGGCGTCTTCTATGGACTTCATAGCTGGTATATGATAGGTTTTTAAAATCTCCCAAAAATTTAGCCATGCATTGCAAGCCTCAATATCATTGCCCTCTTCAACCAGCTCGTATCCGAGCTTCAACATATTGTTTAAATCCTGCAGTTCAAAGCTTTTCTGCATCAGCTCAGCAGGTAAAGCGAAAGGCTCTTCTTTATCCAAACAGCATTTCTTGTATTTCCTGCCGCTTCCGCAGATACATTTTCCATTTCGGCCAATCTTCCTTTTCATTAGTGCACCTTCCCCCAATATTAGGAATACAAAGACTCTGCCACTGTGGAATTTACTTTTCCAATATAAGAATCATAAGCCATTGAAGGAACGGATGTCAAATCATATATTTGTGGCAATCGTGTCAAGGCACTGTAGTTTTTTTAAGGAAAATCGTCGTCAGAACCCTGTTCTTTTGCTGCGTTGCCGATAAGTATGAAGTATCTTGTGTTTAAAGTCCAGAAGAGTTTCTGCCGTTTTTTCTCCTCCTGGCACCGGTGCCGCCAACCTGGCAATAATATCCCGGTTCACGATTTCGCCGTTGGCCAGGTGTCCCACCATTACTATAAGAGTCTTACGATTTTCCAGGGCGGGTATGCTCAGGTTCCTGTAGATCACATCACCACAGTTGGCAAAAACATCCCTTACCAGCTGTTCATCCTTACTTAATACGCCGCTAAAAGCTTGATCGGCGTGTGATTCCTTCTGTTTTGTTGTACGATCACGTTTACCAGTAAACAGCCTTGCCAGCAATTTTTTCACAAGTCTTCTGTTCCATGCCTGTATTTACAATATTTTTTAGTTTCCCCAATAGACTGCCAATTAAACTGATAAAAAACAAAAATGAAAACTAACTAATCACAAGGGATAGATAATAGATAAATAGTAGACTCCGAGTGTGGAGACAATAATCTAGGCCGAGATTAGCCAGATAAAGGAGAGATAGTCAATGGTTGCTGCCTGGGAATGGGGATTACTTTTTATCCTAATACTAATATCCGCTTTTTTTTCTGGATCTGAGACGGCACTTATGTCTTTAAGCCGATTACGGGCACGTCACCTGGTTGAACTAGGTATACCTGGTGCTACGTTAGTATATAAGTTATTGGAATGCCCCAACAAATTACTGTCAACAATTCTGGTTGGAAATAACATTGTAAACATTGGTGCTTCCGCGTTGGCTACATCAGTAGCTTTACGTCTTTTCGGCCAATCCGGTGTCGGAATAGCGGTAGGTGTAATGACAGTACTGATGCTGATCTTTGGTGAAGTTACCCCAAAAACGTATGCGGCAATTAATGGGGAAAAGCTTGCTTTACAGGTTTCACGGCCTATTAGTTGGTTAGAGGTCTTATTTTATCCAATAATAAAGATTTTGGGTGCCATTGCTAATTTTCTTATCAGGCTGCTGGGTGGCAAAGTGCATCCGGATCAGATTTTTATCACGGAGAAAGAAATAAGAACTCTAATAAATTTGGGAGAAGACCAAGGCACTATAGAACACCAAGAGCAGGAAATTATAGACAATGTTTTTGAGCTTAATGATACCCTGGTGCGTGAAGTTATGATGCCACGGGTTGATGTGGTAGCGTTACCTGTTGAAACTAATTTAATAAAAGCATGGGAAATTGTCGTAAATTCTTCTCACTCCCGGTTGCCGGTGTATCAAAATAATTTGGATAATGTAGTCGGTGTTCTGTACGCTAAAGATTTGATGAAATACTGCCAACAACTTGAAAACAATACCGTAAGAAATGTGATGCGTCTACCCTACTTTGTACCCGGATCAAAACTGATTAGTGATCTCCTAAGAGAATTCAGGAGGGAAAGAATTCATATTGCCATTGTGCTGGATGAATTTGGGGGCACAGCAGGAGTGGCTTTTCTTGAAGATTTAATGGAAACGATAATCGGCGAAATTAGGGACGAATATGACGAATTTGAACCCCTAATCAAGATGGTTGGACCGGGCGAAGTTACAGTTAGTCCTCGGGTAGCCGTAGAGGAGATTAATAAACTTTTGGGGCTTAATCTGCCCAAGGAAGACTACGACACTATCGGAGGTTTAATCTTTCACCTGTTCGGGCGTGTTCCGGCAAAAGATGAAACCATGGAGTATTCCAATGCGGTATTTACTGTGTATGAGGTCGAGAATAACCGCATCAAAAAGATCCGAATTGCCAATAAACCCTAAAGTTACGTGACATGCTCCCACCACCTACGCTAACGCTTAGAGGTGAGGGCTTCTTGGGACGTACCAGCCAGCGCTGATTTACCAAGCTAACCCCGTCTGTCCAACGGTTTTTTCTTATATACTAAGTCATGTTCGCTACCGTCCTTTATTTGTCAGGAAAAGTGATCAAAACCCTTTTTCTCCATATCCACTGCCTTACCATCGCCCAAGAGAAGTTTTACACCTTTTTCTTTTACCATGACTTTTCCGATAATCGTAAAATCAACATCCATTGCGCGCAATTCTTTTTGTACGGTCAGGGCATTTTCTTCCGCAAGGCTTACAAGCAGTTCATAGTCTTCGCCGCCATAAAGGGCCCAATTGAGATAATCTTTTCCCAGTAACTCCCCGGCCTGTCTTGTCCTTTCGTGGACAGGCAAGCACGTAATATCAATTTCTGCTCCCACCCCGCTGCCTTCACAGATATGGTATATTTCACTGGCCAGCCCATCACTGATGTCGATCATGGCAGAAGGGCAACCGGTCTTAAGTATAACTGCCCCTTCCTTTACGCGCGGTTGAGGCAGCAGGTGGGAGCGGAGCAATGCCTGCCGTGAGGCGGCAGAAAGGATAACGTCCCGGGAAGTTACGTTCTGCAGTAATGTCAGGCCGGCAGCCGATGCCCCGAGGGAGCCCGTCACGGCAAAGAGATGGCCTGTTTTGGCACCTGTCCGCGTCACAGGATTGTCTTCCATCTCTCCAATAACCGTCACGTCCAGGATAAGCTGAGGCGCACTAACCGTATCACCGCCGATAATAAAAACGTCGTGGGCAGCGGCCAGTTTTTCGATCCCATGATAGATTCCTTCCGCATAGTCAACGTCCACATCTGAGGGCCATCCCACTGCAAGAAGGGCATAGCGGGGCACACCACCCATGGCGGCGATGTCGCTGAGGCTGACAGCCAGGGCTTTATGGCCAAGCTGCTCCGGTGTAATTCGATCCCGCCAAAAATGATGTCCATCCACAAGCATATCACATGTCACTAAAGTGTATTTGCCACCATCAACCCGAAAAACAGCCGCATCGTCCCCAATCCCCAGGATTACCGAATCACCGTACGCTCTCATCTTTTTTGTGAGGTGCCCGATGAGGGCAAATTCCCCCAAGTCTTGTAATTTCACCATTTTTTACTCCTTTGCTAAGCCTGTGAACGTGCCTTGCTAACAGCGTGGGCAAATTCCCGTGTGGCTCCGGTTAGATCCGGTGCAGAGACCACAGCCGAAACTACGGCCACGCCGCTCGCGCCTGCTGTTATTACCTCCCCGGCTCGTTGAGCGGTAATACCCCCGATACCTACAATCGGTATTTTCACCCTGCGGGCAATATCCGCCAAACCCTGCAAGCCGATGGGTTTACCCGTATTTCCCTTCGTTTCAGTGCTAAAAACAGAACCAACTCCCAGGTATGAAGCACCGGCCTCCTGAAACTGCAACGCCTGCTGCACATTTCTCGCAGTCACACCGAGGATCATTTCCGGGGGCATAATAGGACGCGCCGCCGCCGCAGGCAGGTCATCCTCTCCAAGGTGCACGCCATCGGCCTCAACGGCCAGGGCCACATCCAAACGGTCGTTAATAATAAAGGTAACACCATGCTGCAGCGTGAGTTCTCTTAACGCCAGTGCCATGTGGAAATATTCCCGGGTGGAAAGATCTTTTTCCCGCAGCTGGATACAGGTAGCTCCGCCCGCAATAGCTTTCAATATAACTTCCTGATTTGTACGCCCCCTGGACAGACGTGTATCCGTAATCACATACACGCTCAGGTCAAAGGGTTTCAATAAAGACAAGTCCAACCCCTCCTTCACAGATTAAATCAATCCTGACAGCCTGCATCCACCTCTATCCGAACACCCTTGGCCAGCTGCTCTGCTGTCAGAAGGAAAAGGGCATCCAACCACCGGTTCCTGAACTCGGCAGGTCCCATCCGCCCCCCGTTGTCCACGGTTTTCACCGCTATTTCAGCGGCTACGCCCAGGGCTGCCAGGGCTGCCGTGGTGGCAGTAAAGTGGTCTTCCTCCACGGCTGCAAAAGCCGCAATGACTGAGGCTGCCATACAGCCGCTTCCCACAACCATAGGCAGCAGGGAATGTCCGTTAAAAACACGGGCCAGGCGCCTGCCATCATAAATAATATCCACCGGGCCCGTCATGGCAACCACCCCGTGGTAATGGAGATTTTCCCTGAATTGATGTACCGTTTCAAGGGAATCTCCAGTTTCACTTATCGTTTGTATTCCCCTGATCTTCACGCCGTGAACACCTGCCAGAAAGCCGATCTCAGCCTTGTTTCCCTTGATAATGGGGGGCATTATATTTCGTATCAATGCCAGGATCTCCCCCGTCCGATAGGAAGTTGCCCCCGCACCCACCGGATCCAAAACAACGGGAATGCCCTTTTCCCGGGCTTTTATCCCCATCAGGCCCATGGCACGGACACGGGATGGGGAAAGGGTTCCCGTATTAATCACTGCCGCGTGAGCTGACGCTACCATCTCCTCTACCTCTTCCTCCGCCTGCGCCATTACGGGCAGTGCTCCCACACATGCAGTTATGGCAGCACAATCCCCCATGGTCACGTAATTGGTCAGGTGGTGGACCAGGGGCCTTTCCAGGCGGACCTGTTCTATAATAGCAGCAATAGCCTTACCATCGATCATGCCTACACCCCCTCAAATTAAAGGCAGAACGGTCCAGCTGCATGCCGGCAGCTAAAAGCGCCCAGCGTCAACCTTTTGCCGCCAGGCAGCAAAGTGATCCATGGGACCGCTGCCCTTTCCCAGTGCCGGGTGCCAGGGCAGGATCTCCTGAAGGTACCTGCGTGCTGACAACACAGCCTGGGGAACAAACCGTCCCAGGGCAAGATGAGCCGCGATAGCCGAAGCATATGTGCAGCCGGTACCATGTGTATGCCTGGTGTTTATACGCTGAGCCCGGTAAAAATAGAATCTTGTCCCATCGTACAATACATCGGTGAGCTCATCCTCACCCTGCAGGTGCCCCCCTTTTAAAAGAACAAAGGCAGGGCCTCTTGCATGCAGTGAGCGGGCTGCTTTTTTCATGTCATCTATACCGGTGATTGGAAAACCGCAGAGTACTTCCGCCTCCGGGATATTGGGAGTAATAACAAGAGACAGGGGTAGTAATTTATCCCGGATGGCTGCCTGTGTATCCTCTTCCAGGAGGGAATCACCACTTTTTGCCACCATTACCGGGTCTACTACGATACCACGAAAGCAGTATTGCTGAAGTTTGGCGGCCACCACGGCAACGAGATCAGCATTTCCCAGCATGCCGGTCTTAACAGCTATGACGGGAAAGTCCCGCAGCACGGCATCCATCTGTGCTTCCACCAGTTGGGGAGACATTACCTGGAACTGATCCACGCCCTGCGTATTTTGCGCCGTTACAGCAGTAATTACAGTCAGCCCGTAAACGCCCTGGGCTGCCATAGACTTAAGATCTGCCTGTATGCCTGCACCGGCACCAGAATCAGAGCCGGCTACAGTCATAACACAGGGCATTTTTTTTGCATTTCTTTTCATCAAGTTTCCCAGCTCCCTTACGACTCTAATTTATGAGGTTATCCTTAAACCGTTGTTAATGGATGTTCCGATTTACTGTTTTGGTCCAGAGCCGCAGGATAATAACTCCGATAACAGAGCCGGCCAGGCTGCTCAAGGCGAAGGGGATGATAAAGGCGTACGCCAACCCGGCAAATCCCAATATCCATTTAGCCAGGGGGAAGGCTACCAAGCCGCCGATTAAGCCTGTGCCCACAATTTCCCCCGCTGCGGCGAAATAATCCCTTTTCAGGTAGCGAAAAGCCAGACCGGCCAGCAGCGCTCCAAAAATACTTCCCGGGAAGGCCAATGGTGTGCCTGTTCCCATTAAGTTTCGCAGGGTTGAGGTAAGTATAGCCGCCATGACAGCCGGACCCGGACCGAGCATGGCCCCCGCCAGTACGTTAATGGCATGCTGGATCGGATATACCTTGGCCACTCCCACGGGGATGGAAAGAGGTGCTGCCACCACGCCCAGGGCTACCAGCAAACCAACCGCCACAATTTTGCGCAGGGGAAATGTTTTTACCAGTGAGTTTTTCATTTTTGCTTCCTCCTGTTTTCTTTACAAATTATACCCCTTTTACATTTTTATATCATAAGCCTTCTCAGCCAGGCTTCCCAAGTCAACAGTTGATCTGCTGAATTGAGCCAGGATTAGGGATAGAATAACCGGTACAAGCAGCGCTGCCAGAAAAGAAGAAAGTAAATCCCCCCTGGTGAATGCCGGATCAGGGAAGATCAGGGCCCCTGCAGCAATGCCGCTTAGTACTGCCAGCGCAGCGCTCTGGCCGGTTAAACGCGGGGAATAAAGGCCATAAAAGGTTGGAAAGACAGCTGCGGCACAGACCAGGTCGGCAAGCAAAAACAGGTAGAGGACGCTGTAACCCTGTGAGGCTGCGCCAATTACCGCCACGCAAAGAATTGCCGTCAGGATACGGGACCAGGTACGCAGCAGGTGGGTGGAAACAGCGGGGAAAAACCGGGCAATATCCACGGTAAAGACAGCGGCTATGGCATTGATCAGCGTGTCAGTGCTGCTCATTACCAACGCCAGAGCCAATACCAGTAGCACAAGAAGAACCCATAATGGGGTCACGGACAGAACAACTTCAAAAAGCGCTGCAGAGGGAGTGTCCAGTAAGTCCCTGCTAACTGCCATAAGGCCAAACGTCCCCGCCAGGAATACAACTGGAACAATGACTACCCCGGCATAAAGAAATGATTTTCTGACCACACTTACATCTTTACAGGCATAAACTCTTGACCAAAAGCCCTGATGAAATAAATTGGCGGACACAATCGCGATCAAAAGGGTCAGGGCAAAATTCCAACCGCCCCGGTGCCCCATGCTCAGCAATGAGGGGTCAATCTCCCGCAGAGACGAAAATAGGGTTCCCAGTCCACCTGACGTTAAGACTGCAACCGTAAAGACAAGCAGCAGGGCCGGTATGATAATAATTGCCTGAACCGCATCGGTAAAAATTGAGCCACGGATTCCGCCGTAAGCTGTGTAGATAAGCGTTCCCGAGCCGACCAGCAGGGCGGTTACCCACAATGGAAAACCCACCACCGTTTTTATGGCCAGGGCAATGCCGGTTAACTCGGCGCAAAGAAAAACAGCCATATAAAAAATCCCCACCACCAGGGTTATGGCGTACATGGGCCGGCCAAAGCGGTAGTAAACGAATTCCACCAGGGTAGAACCATGAGGGGCAATACGCCGCATGCGGGGTCCCAGTTTGGCATAAATCATGATCGCCACGGCCTGTGCAACCGCATATCCCGTGATCGCTGTAATTCCTCCCCACGTTCCCGCTTCTGCCGGGGTAAAAAGTATCCACGCTCCCATAATGGAAGCAAAGACCGTGGCTGTGGAAAGCCAGGTCCCCATCGTTCCCCTGGCGGTAAGAAAAGCATCGATTGTGGAATAACGCTGCCGCGTAAGGTAAACATAAATTACTGCCAGAAAGGTAAAGCCGGTTACTGTCAAAACAATAAGATTAGCCATGTTAAAAGTTCATCACCTCTCCCTGTAAATTAAAAAACGGACCCAACGCGGGCCCGCAATTAAAGTTCATCACTTCAAATTACCTTTCCTTCGCTGGCATTATCCAGACGAGCCATAATTCAGCCCGCACAACAGGTTCAAGGGTTTGGGAACTTCATGGCGTTCCCCTCTCAGCCTCCACTCGGAAGCACCCCTAGTATTGATTATTCAATTTTATGGTATTATACACTATTTAAAAAGATCTTACAAGCATTTATTTCTGAAAGGGTATTTTTTCAGATTTAAAATTCGCCTGCCTCGTTGTAGCGGTTTCGTTTCAATGGAGGTGTTTCTGTACTTCTTCTTCGGGGTAGCGGAGGAAACATAGAAGGGCGCCCAGGCCGGCTATGGATACCGTGAGGAAGCTAAGCTGGACCCCCAGGGGTTCAGCTGCATCTTTGCCAAAGGAGGAAATGAGGAAGATGAAAAAAGCCCCGGCCAGGGCGATGGTGGCCTTCAAAGGAACGGCCCGTGCCCCGAAAAACATGGCCTCCCGGGCTTCTCCGGTGCGCGTGGCCTCGGCCCGGGCCATCTCCGCGATGGTTGGGTTGATGAGGATGGTCAGCACTGCCAGGGGCAAACCTGCCAGGGCCAGAACGATTAACCCCAGGTAGAAATAAGGCCCGGTCATCTTAAAGCTGAGCAGGAAAAGGGAGAGACTGCAAATGGTTAAGATAACCATCCCCATAAGGATCACCCTTTTTTTACCCCACCTCTTTGCCGCTAAGTTTACGGCGGGAAATGTAAGCAGGGCCGAACCGATCATGATCCCGGCTATTACCGTCATGAAGCTCTGGCCCCGCAGGAAGATAACCACGGCATAATACATCATCCCCATGGTGAAGATGTTCATAGCGAACTGCAGGAACATTTCCCCGGCAATAAAGATTCGAAAAGACCTGAAAGCAAAGGTTTTTTTTAGGGAATACCACATTCCAATACGCATGGGTTGATGCGGTGTGCAGTGAAGCCTTTCGTCAAAGCTGAAAGTGGCGGAATACAGTAGAATCGCGGAGATAGCGGCGAAGCCCATCACTGCCGCCCTGTAAGAGGCCCTTATTTCCATCCCCGCCTCCTGGAGGCGGCTGACTATTTCCGGAAATAATACGGTTACGGCTACCATACCCAAGAGTCCAAAGAAAGCAATCCTGGTCGACAGGTTTATACGCATGGCATCGGAATGGCCCAGTTCCGAGATAAGAACCAGATAGGGATTAACGTAGGCGGTAAAAGCGATGTAGAAAAGGCAGATCATCACACCCAGCCAGACCCCGTTAAGCAGGCTTTCCTGACCCAAATGGGGTGGGGAAAAAACCAGTATGGTAAAGATAGCCAGAGGCAGAGCACTTAGCAGCAAAAAAAGCTTGCGGCGCCCGACCCTGGAGCGGTTATTATCGCTCATGGCAGCGATAACCGGGTCGGCAATACCGTCAAAAACCCGCCCGGCTACCAGGGCTGCTCCCATTACCGTAACAAACCCCAAAAAAGTCCGGTCGGGCACCAGGTTGTGCACCCGGTACTCAGCAGGGGGAAGGAAGTAAAAAGGCACGTATATTATTACCAGCCGTTCCAGCAGGGTAAAAGCCCCGCTTCCCAGGGCGAAAAGGGTCTGCCTTGCCGGGGATAAAGATAAGGTAGTAGTGCGCTGCTTTGAGCTCAATGGTAATGCTCCTTGTTCTCCGGCATTTTCTTTCTAATCCTACATTTAAACTTATAGACCCAGAGGCCATATCAGCATAATCAGGGGAATATACTGGTTGTCGCAAATGATGACAACTCTGTCGTATAGCAAAAAAAGCCGTATCGGCTCTTCGTCGGCTTGTTATCCTATAATGAAACAGATGCTTGTGACTCCCCGTGGAACCTGATATTTTAAAATATGATTTTATACATGGGAGTTACACTCCCATGTAATTAGTCCTCTTTTTTCTTCCTCTCTCTTAATTTTATAACATTAATCATTGGCATTTTTACAGGCGGAATGCCGGATTGAGACGTTACACTCAAGATATATGCTCTGGATATCTGCGATAACGTTACTATGCCATTTATTTCTAACATGTCTTGAAACTTACCTTCAGTATCAGTCTTTGCATCATAAGCAAAAGCACCTTCCATGACCAAGTCAATTTCGAAAAATATTTTCTTTTTGCTAGTTGCTTTGGCCTTAACAATAAACTCAATTATTCCAATTAACTTATTCTCGTGCTCTTCTACCGCTTTCACATTGTAGTCAAATTCAAATGAAAGCTCAGCGCGCTGTGCTTTTGCCTCGATTACTCTGGCATCAAAATTTAAGCTGCTTACTCTATTTCCAAGAAATTGGAATTCAGCAAGAATCTCCTCTGCTTTCATGAGCCCTCCACCATTATCGAATGAATCACATCTATCTGGTTATCTTTTTGAATATAATCTTCTGTAATATCTTCAGTTTCTTCTTCGAGTTCTATATTAAGTTTAAATCCAAGTTTTTGCGATACTTTCCAAAGCTGCCCAATTGTATAATTATAATCACCACTCTCAAGTTTTGAAACCATTGCTTGAGTAACACCAAGCTTTTCTGCAAGTTTTTTTTGGGAAAGATTATGTTTAAGTCTATACTTAAAAATAGCAGTAGAAATCTGATAATAGATTTCATATAACCCATCTTTTTCGTTGCCTTCTTCCCCATCCAACTTATAAATAATTCTCCAGGCGTCAGGCAAATGATTTAAATCAATCATCCTTAACTACCTCCTCAAAACGCTTTTGCGCAACTGTAATAGCTTTATCATAACTATATTTGCTCTGCTTTTTGTTATCTTTCTCTTCGAAACCATGAAGCAAAATAGCATACTTTTCTCCTTTAAAACAAATAAAAGGGTAATATATTTTTCCTATTATTGGCATTAACTACCCTCACTATCATTATATTACCCAAAGGTTATAAATGCAATACATTTTTTAATAAAATAACTCAAAGGTTATATATATCGGGAATACGCATCACGCTTCTCCAAAATTTATATAAATGCCTTCACTGTCAGAAATATTTGTTAGATTCTCCATAAACTTCTTCATTCCTGCAAAAGTCTACAATATTCTTTTTCCTTCTTTCCCTTTCAAGATAGAACGCCAAACAAAGCAGGAACCCTTACATATAACCGCTGCAGTTTATGTAGAATAATAGTTACTACTCAGGTAGGCATAAGTGAGACATGGGGACCGGAGACATGGGGACGGTTCCATCGTCTTCCCTTCGGCCCTTCGCTGCGCTACGGGGACGCTCGAACCGTCCCCATGTATGCCGGTTTATCCCGGCGCTTTCGAACCGTCCCCATGTCTCGTGTGTAAACATCAAGTCGATTATTTTACTTTTCAACAACTAATGCAATCATCATAAACATACTTATATAGGAGACTCGTGGCTTTGATGCTTCCATATCTTATGATGATGTGATTAGGCCTTCCTGAATATTATTCAAGACTTATAGTGGAAAAGGTAGGTGCAAACCATAAAAAAAAATACCGTTTTAACCTGGGAAATAGCGGGGGTTATCTTTATCTTCACTGCAGGTTCCCTTTTGCATTTCGTTTTCGACTGGTTAGGGCAGTGGAAGCCCATTGCCCTAATAGCAGCAGTAAATGAAAGCGTTTGGGAGCATTTGAAACTGGCATTTTGGCCGGGGGTTTTGCATTATACTGTGGAATATAAATATTTAAAGAAAATAACAAGGAATTTTATTGTCGCAAAAACTGCTGCCCTTTACCTGGCACCGATTATAATTATTGTTCTCTTTTACTCATACACCGCAGTTCTAGGCCGCCACCTCTTGTTTCTTGACATATTGATCTTTGCAATAGCCGTTGCAGCTGCACAGCTTGCCAGTTACAAATTATTAATATTACCGCGTTTACCAAAATCTTTACATATAACCGCTGTAGTTTTTTTGGTACTTATCTTTCTATCCTTCTTGTTCTTTACGTTCCTACCACCTAATCTGCCACTTTTTGAAGATTCGATTACTGGAGGATATGGTATACATTAGTTTACCTAATAATTTATTACTCAGCAAATCGAAATGCGCAAAAATAACCCCATGAAGAGTTATTCTCCACGGGGCTATCCTAAATAATGTTGGAAAGCAATTTTACATTTCTAACCGGCATGAGTTACAAAAGCGCATCCTTAGAAGATCATCCGTCCATCCACAAAGGCCCTGGTACGGGGATCTTGGGGGGATGTAAACATTTTTTCCGTGGCCCCCATCTCCACAATACGCCCTTCATGCAGAAAAATAACATCCTGGGCAACCCGCCTGGCCTGGAAGATGTTGTGCGTGACCATAACAATAGTCATATCTGTATTTCGGTTTAGATCCATGATCAGCCGCTCAATAAGTTCCACGTTTGAAGGATCCAGATTAGCCGTAGGCTCGTCCATGAGCAGAAGGGCTGGCTCGAAGGCCACCGCCCTGGCCAGGGCCACTCGCTGGGCCTCGCCCCCGGAGAGGGTTCCGGCGTGCCTGCCGGCAAAATCCCTGAGGCCCACTTTTTCCAGGAGGGTTTCAACCCGTGCCTTGATCTCTTCTTTTGTGAAGCGGCGGGCCTTAAGGCCATAAGCAATGTTTTCTTCCACGCTGGTCCTGAAAAGAAGAGGTTTCTGGAACACCAAGGTCATCTCCCGCCGTGCCGGGATATCTGTCCGGCCGTTCATTGAGATATCCTCACCCTTAAAGTAAATCTTACCCTTTGTGGGCAGCTCCAACAGATTAACAAGGCGCAAAAAAGTGCTCTTCCCGGAACCGCTGGGCCCAATAATTCCATACACTTTACCCCTGCGAAAAGACAGTTTCTTAATATTAAGAACCTCTTTATCAAAAACCTTGGAGAGATTTTTTACTTCAAGAATAATATCCTTATCAGGCAATTTCCTTACCTCCTCCCTGGAAACTATAGAGAAGGGAGTTAATAACAAAGGAAATGATTAAAAGGACCAGCCCCAGCCCCACAGCCAGCTCAAAATTTCCCTTGCCGGTTTCCAGGACAATAGCCGTGGTCATGACCCGGGTATGCCCCTCGATGTTTCCTCCAACGATCATTACGGCACCCACCTCGGCAATTACTCTCCCCAGTCCGGTAACGATAGCTCCAGAGATGGCAAAGCGGGATTCACGAACCACTGTCCAGGCGGTTAGAAGCCTTCCTGCGCCCAGGGTGCGGGCAGTTTCCTGCACATCTTTTCCCCTGCTGCGGATACCGATCATGGTTAATGCAGCAATAATGGGAACGGCCAGGACAAACTGGGCCAGGATCATGGCTGTGGGAGTGTAAAGAAGACCCAAAACACCAAAAGGACCCATGCGGGAAAAAAGGAGATAAAAGAGAAGTCCGGCCACCACGGGCGGCATCCCCATTAGTGTATAGAGCAGCTTGCCGGCAAAACGGGTCCGCTCCTGGGGCTTAAGGCCCAGGTAAGTCCCCAGGGGAACTCCTGCCAAGGCGGCAAAGAACACAGCCAAACCTGAAACCTGCAGGGAAAGCAGCACAATCTGTGTCAGGTAAGGATCAAGAGTTAATATTAATGAAAAGGCTTCGGCGATTCCTTTTAAAAGGGACATTTAATCAATCCTCATACTTTCATCAGCTTTTTAGCTCGTTAATGTCGTCTGGTATGTTATACTCAATCATCCACGCCTTTACCCGGGAAGAAAAGACCTTCCCCCCCGATTTGGAAAAAAGCGATCAACTCCTGTCCCTCCGAAGACATCAAGAAGTCAATGAACTTCACAGCACTCTCATACTTAACATGAGAATGATTTGCAGGATTCACGGCCATAATTCCGTACTGATTAAAGAGAAGGGAGTCACCTTCCAGCACAATCTCCAGATCCAGGGAATTCTTTAAAGAAAGATAGGTAGCCCGGTCTGTCAGGGTGTAAGCCTGTTTCTCTCCTGCCATGCGCAGGGTGTCGCCCATACCCTGTCCTACCGAAAGGTACCAATCTTTAAAATCGCCAATACCCGCTTTTTCCCAGAGAGAAAGCTCCTTCCGGTTTGTTCCTGAATCGTCTCCACGGGAAACAAACGTATGACCCCCGAAAGCAATGGCAGTAAAAGCATCCGTCACCTTCTCAATTCCTTTCAGCCCTGCCGGGTCTGCGGACGGGCCCACAACAATAAAGTCATTGAACATTACATCCTGCCGGTCCGTAAAGTGCCCCTCCTCAACCAGCTGCAGTTCTGAAGCACGGTCGTGGACGAGAAGCAGATCTGCGTCTCCCCTCTTGCCGGTTTCCAGGGCCTGGCCCGTCCCCTGGGAAATCACCCGGACTTTAGTACCGTATTTTTGGCTGAAAACGGGAAGCAGTACGTCCAGAAGCCCCGAATCGTATGTGCTGGTTGTGGTGGCGAGAATAATAAATTCATCTACCTTATCCACTTCCCCTTTGTCTACAGGTGCATTACTGCAGCCGCCTATAAGTATAATCGCAAGCGTAAGGCATAATAATTTAAAGAATACACGCATTTTTAACAACCCCTTTTCGTATTTGGTGCTTCAAATTCAATTATCTTTTCCCAATATGCACAGCCGTGCATATTGGGGGCAAAAAAAATCACCCTCTGCCAAACTTCGACAGCGGCCTTTTCAAAAAAACAACCCTTACTTGAACGAGAACATATTTTATAGTAAATTAATCTACCTTATAGCTATTATAAACAATAAAAAGAAAAGGTGTCAACGAAAACTTTTATAGAGTGGGTCAGGAATCCGCAATGGTGACAATAAGTTAATAAGTTAAGTGCCAGGCACCGTTATTCAGCTCAAAATCATGATATATTCGCCCGGGAATAAGACTTTCACAGTTTGCCCTATGTTAAATGATAATTTATTGTTATGCTTAAATACTTCCGCCAGGGCTTTACTATCCTTACAGTATAAATGCTTTAACAGCACAGTGTATGTTGAACCTTTTTCATATACCGCTTCAACAACGAATTCAGCAGCATTTGTATCCATAGATTTATTATCCGGCTCTGCCAAGAACAGATTGTTTGCTCTAATCCCCATGGTAATGTGAGCACCTTCTTTTAATGGAAAAGCCGAGTTATCTTTTTCTACTTTAAATGCGGTACCTATTTCCTCAGAATAGATTACTATAAAGTTCTCCTCTATCTTTTCCACTACACCTTTAAAATAATTTTCCACTCCCACGATCCCTGCGGCTTCAATGGAAGTGGGATGGTTAAAGACCGAGTTTTTGCCGCCCGTCTGGAGCTGGTCCCCCTCGAAAATAATGCTGATCGTATCGCCTAAAAAAGACGCTTCGTCCAAATCATGAGTGACTACTAAGTAAGTCAACCCGTGCTCTGACTGAATCTTTTTTAATAAATACCAAATATCCCTTCGTAATCTGGTATTCAAAGAGGAAAGAGGTTCATCCAAGAGCATCATTTTGCTGCCGGATGCCAAAGCCCTTGCCAGAGCTGCTCTCTGTTTTTCGCCGCCGCTCAAATAGTGTATACTCCTGTCCAGGATACCTTCAATTTCCAGCGTTTGGGCCAAAGATTTAATTCTTTTGTAGCTCTCTTTTTTGTCAAGGCCGTTTATTCGCATGCTGTAGGAAATATTATCCTTTACCGTCATGTTGGGAAAAAGGGCCAGGTCCTGCGGCAGGTAAGCTATTTTACGTTTTTCAGGTAAGGTGCTGGTAATTTCCTCTCCGGACAGGTAAATCGTGCCACTCTCCGGAAGGCGCAGACCCGCAACGGTTTCCAGGATTAGAGTTTTTCCGCTTCCCGTGGGACCTAAAAAAACATGGCAGCTCCCTGTTTGAACGGAAAAACTAATATCTCTTACCTGAAAATCCCCAGCTCGAATAGTAAGGTTTTTAACTTCTAACATAGCCGCCTCCTGAGAACAAAAGCCTGGAAAAATACAAAACAAGAAGACTTATAGTGATAAGCACTATAATGGATCCCACAGCTCCTTCGATATCAGCGCTTGCCAGCCTCATGTAAATGGAAACGGGAAGAGTTTCCGTCCGCATGGCAATCGTCCCTGCCACGGTAACGGTGGCGCCAAACTCTCCCACTGCTTTGGCCCATGTGAGAACCGTGGCAGCAAACAGACCCTTGTAGGCATTAGGAAGTGTAACGGTGGAAAATGCCCGGAAAGGAGACGCACCCAGCGTCCTCGCCACTGCTTCGTAACGTAATGGTATCTCATCAAAAACCGCTTTTACCAGCCGGACTGAAATCCCCAAAACAGCAATAATTTGCGCCAGAACTATCCCGTAAACCGTAAAAACAAACTGCTGAATATTACCCTGAACCCAAACACCCGCAGGAGTATTGAAAAAAATAAGGATCATTGCTCCCAGGGCTGCAGGGGAGACGAATAAAGGCAATTCAAGCAAAGTATCAACGATCCTCTTTCCCGCAAAGTTATAACGGGAAAGGGCAAAGGCAGCCGGGACAGCCAGGATCATGGAAAAAAACACGGTTATGGACGCTGCAGCAATGCTGAGGCGAATAGAATAAAGGATTCTGGGTGAACGGATCATATTTAACAAGTGCTCTGTGGAAAAAAAGGAGTATAAAGAAAGAATAAGTCCCCCATAGATAAGAACAATGCTGATCGCAAAAAGAATAGTGACCCGTTTAAATGTCATTTTATCACCCAGCTTTCAGGCAGCTTGTAGCTGCCGCCTACAGGGCGCACTTCCTCGATATAAGCAAAAGCTTCTTCAGGAGTGGTAAAGTATTGAAATTCTTTATAAAACTGCTGACCCTCTGACGAGACTAAATACTCGACGAATTGCAAAGCCAGTTCTTTATTATGGGTAAAGGTGGAAACGGCAGCGGGGATATACCCTACCCGAATAATTTCATCAGGCTTCAGGGGAATAGTTTCAATGCGCTCCGGATCCCAGTGTTCAAAAACCCTCCAGCCAATCACAGCATCAACGGTTCCCATTGAGATCGAAGTGGCTGTTTTTTCACAGCTTTCAGGGTAATTTACAATATTAGCCTTGAAGATCTCCTTTTCTTCGGGAGTAAAACTTTTCTCAATGATTTCAACGGCATAAAGGCCCACGCAGACACCCTCTGGGTTAGCAATGGCCACTTTTAATCCCGGCCTGGTTAGATCATCCAAGCTTTGGATGTTTAGCGGATTACCGCGCTTAACGTTGATAGCGTTTACAAGATATACAATGTATTCTTCTGTTTCCGGAAAGACCAGTCCTTTTTCCTTTGCAATCTCCATAAAATCGGAAGAGCCGGGAAAGTATACGTCTCCTGCTTTGCCTAGCTCCATCTGTGAGAGCACGTATCCCGATCCGCCAAAAATTAGCTCCACATTAACACCTGTTTTTTCTCCAAAAGCTTTAGCAGCCAGTTCTGTTGAAGGCTTACTGGCCGCCCCCGCAAAAACCAGTAAACTTGGCTCCGGATTTTTGCTGACATCTCCCACACCCAGCTTTCCGCATCCCATAATAGTTAAAAGAAGTAATAGCGAAAGGCATAAAGTAAATGCTTTGATTTTTATTCCAACCATTTTTATCATCCCCTATGAAGTTAAACTTTGCGTTATACTTATCTATATATAACGGTAGGAATTTTCTCCCTCGATTATAATGATTTGCCGATGTTCAGCATTAGCTGAACGGGTTCACTATTGAAAAAAGCGGCCTCCCAAAGCTTTCCTGTCCAAAACCGGCAATTACCTGCTGTGCTTCTTTCCCTTGTATCCACCCGGCAAAGAGCAGGGCGTCTTCAGAATTAACCGTCGGTATGCGCTCCGGGTTCACAAGGGTTAAAGAAAAAATGTTTTCCAATTCGCCGGTCAGGGCATTACCTTCTTCAGTGCCGGTAAAGATCCTGATCATTTTTTCAAAGCTGCGGGATAAAAGAAAGGTAGCCCTGTCAACAAGGGTATAGGCTTTTTTCTCCAGAGCAAGGCGCAGAATTCCCAAATTGCCGACCACACCGGAAGATTTTAAATACCATTCTCCTTCAGGAGAAATACCGGCAGACTCCCATATTTTCAATTCCCTCAAGTGAGTTCCCGAATGATCACCGCGGCTGATAAAAGGCGAACGTGAAAGGGCGACCTTACGAAAGGCTTCTTTTGTGCCGCCAGAAGGGTCAATTTTAGCAATTTCTGCAGGGTCGGAAACGGGGCCCACAAGGACAAAATCATTGGCCATGACGGGAAATCTGGACTCCCCCCACCCTTCCTCCATAAATTCCTCTTCAAGTTCCGGGGCATGGGTAAGGGCCATATCCACTCGTCCACTTTTGGCAATCTGCAGGGCACGCCCGCTTCCAAGGGCGATGTGCCTGACCAGTACACCGGAGGACTGATAAAAAGCCCCTTCCAGAACATCCAGCAATCCTGTTTCCACAGGCTCCATGGTGCTGGCCAGCAGCAGGTGCCGTTGGAAAATCTGGCCGGAAGAACCGTCCCCTTGGCCAGAACCATCCTTTGTTGGATGGGCGGCATTCTTTGCCTGCTTTGCTTTTTTTACAAAGCGGTTTAGCTGGGTGTCTACTTCACCTTTAAACTCCTTGTACTGGCCCAGAAGTTCCTTACCTTCCCGGGTGAGAGATGTTCCCCCACCTTCATATCCGCCAATCTGCTTATTCACAAGGGCCAGCCCTAAAGCTTTTTCGGCAGCCTGAATTAACCCCCAGGAATAACGGTAAGAAATACCCATTTCGGAAGCAGCTCTGCTGATGGAGCCATATCTCGTAATCTTCTCCAAAAGGTCAAAAAGATTATTCCCGGAGATGCGTTTTTCTCCATCCAATTCAACGGATACCCTAAATTCAGAAAAAGGATCTTTCTCCATCTGTCTATCACCACCAAAAAATTCAGCAAAAGTAATCTGTCTGAAATCATTATATCACAATTTTACAACTTGTCTTTTGACATTTTTTTTAAATTGGCTTAAGATAAAGGTACAAATTTCTGTATGTTAGGGTGATAATGATATGGAAATAATCAAAGTGCTTTTTCTCTTAATGATGATGGTAATTATTTTTTTTGGACTCTCTATTTATCTTCAAAGGAGTGCTATTATTGCGGTCGTAAAAATATTTCGGAAGAATAACGCTTTAGAAGTCAATAATGCTAAAACCAGCAAAGAACTTGGAATCCTTCCCAAAAAATTGATCGGCCCCATGTTCAAAAGGCGCGACTACAAACCTCAGGCTCTAGACTTCCTGCTAAACGTTCAGGTTGTTAAAGTTACTGAAGATAACAGGCTCTACTTTTCCGAAGAAAGTCTTGCTTCCATCCAGGAAAACAGTTCTAAAATAGGCAGGCTTTTTTTACCTTCACGAATTTAAGACCAAACCACAGGTATCGGCTATTCTTCGGACCTATATGAAAGAATATTAGTTACTACTCAGATAAAAGACAAGTGAAGCATGGGGACGGTTCGAGCGTCACCGTAGCGTAGCGAAGGTCCGAAGAGAAGACGATGGAACCCTCCCCATGCTTTGCGTCCCGAGCGACTAAGTAACCTAATGGCTGAGTAGTTACGAATATTAAAGATAAGAGACCTGTCGCCCTCTGACTGATAGTAACCTATTACTATGCATTTTACTCCGAACAAGCCGTTTGAGGTAAATATCAATATATGGTATTCTAGGATTGACACTGGTTTTAGCCAGTGTTTTTTACTTTTTACAAAAAAAAAATAATAGGAACTGATTTTTGTTTTGGACGAATATTGTGGTGATAATGTCAGAAATCTGGTTGAAAAGGAGAATGTTAATTTTATAAGACTGCAGTTTACGGATATCTTTGGTAAGCTGAAAAATGTGGCCATCTCTCCTAAACAGCTCGATGAGGCATTAAATAACCAGGTAATGTTCGACGGTTCATCAGTAAAAGGTTTTGTCAGGGTTGATGAGTCAGATATGTGTCTTGCCCCGGATCCTTCAACCTTTGCCATTTTCCCCTGGCGAAATATTGGAAGAGGTAAAACGGCAAGAATGATCTGCGACGTTTATGGTGCGGATGGGCTCCCTTTTCCAGGTTGTTCCAGAGTTGTCCTAAAGAAGGTATTGGGGGAATTAAAAGAACTGGGAACTAAAAAACTACTTAGCCGCATACTAAAACCCACGTCCCCCCGGCCATTAAATGCCAGGGGGACGTAAATAAATGCCAGGGGGACGTTTCGCTTGGCTCAGAAAACTGCTAAAAAGAGCAGTTTTTTTAATGCTTATTCTTTTATCTATTAAATGGTTTATGAATATATTTATTATTTTTATAGCTTGGAAAAACCCTACCACATAAACGAAAAGAAAACATCCACCCAAACCTCGACAGTACGGCTTTTAATGATAATTAAACATAGGGTAAGGTCTTTATTTAGTAGAGATAAACCAGAAATAACAATAATTTGTAGGGAAAAACGCGATATTTAATACAAAAATATAAAGGGTTTATGGATAGCGTTGTAGAAATATAGGTCAGAACTCAATAAATGTTTGTATCATGGAACGGGGCAAAAAAATAGCTTACTTACTTCGAAGGGAGGTATATTGGATACTGTTAAGAGTTTTCGTCAACCGCATACGATGCTTTTTATCAATGATAAATCCTTCCCAAGTTTAAATAATTCATTTTTAGGAGGGCAGATTTAATGAAAGAAAAACAGAATAACACCCCGGTCCCTTACCAGGAAATAGCAAATCCCATTACAGATAAAACGGTAAAACAAAATACCAATCAGCTGCGGGAAAAGGCCCGACATGGCCGACTGGATTTCTGGTCCGAAATGAGTAAAAATATTTCATGGTTTGAAGAGTGGAATACAATCCTTGACGATAGTAAGGCACCCTTTTACAGATGGTTCAACGATGGCAAGTTAAATGCATCCTTCAACTGCGTTGACCGTCACATCTCCGGCTGGCGAAAAAATAAAGCAGCTATTATATTTGAAGGCGACCGGGGCGACAGGCGTGTCTTAACTTACCAGGACCTTTACCGCGAGGTTAACCAATTTGCTGACGTCCTTAAGAAACTGGGAACAAAACGAGGCGATGTGGTTACAATTTATATGCCAATGCTCCCTGAGGCTGTCATAGCCATGCTGGCATGCGCACGGATTGGCGCGCCCCACAGCGTAGTTTTTGGAGGTTTTAGTCCCGGCGCCCTGAAAGACCGGATCGAGGATTCCAATTCCAAGGTTTTGATTACTGCCGACGGAGGATACAGGAAGGGCAAAGTTGTCCCTCTTAAAGACAATGTGGATAAAGCACTGGAGGGCAGCAACTGCCAAAGCATTAAAAACGTGGTAGTTGTTAATAGGACCGGGCAGGATATTCACATGGAACAGGACAGGGATCTATGGTACTCAGATCTGATCAATGATGCAGCGTTATATTGCGAGCCGGAAGTCATGGATGCCGAAGACCCCCTCTTTATCCTCTATAGCAGCGGAACGACCGGAAAACCCAAAGGCATTCTTCATACCACCGGAGGTTATATGGTGGGCGTTCACACTACATTCAAGCATATCTTCGACTACCAGGAGCAGGATGTATACTGGTGCACTGCGGATATCGGATGGATAACAGGTCACAGTTACATTGTTTATGGTCCGCTGGCCAATGGGGCTACAACCGTGCTGTTTGAGGGGACTCCTGATTTCCCGGCCCAGAACCGCTTTTGGTCTATTATTGAAAAATACGGAGTAAGCATTTTTTATACTGCCCCCACGGCAATCCGTATGTTCATGCGCTGGGGTGAAGAGTGGCTGGCAGGACATGATCTCAGCAGTCTTCGCATCCTCGGTTCAGTGGGAGAACCTATTAATCCCGAAGTTTGGATGTGGTATTACAAATATATTGGTGGAGAAAAATGCCCGGTTATGGATACATGGTGGCAGACAGAGACAGGGATGATATTGATCACCCCTCTTCCGGGAGACGCCTCCTTCAAACCAGGTTCAGCCTCTCGCGCATTTCCCGGTGTGGACGTGGATGTTGTTGATGAACAGGGGAAACCTGTAAAGCCTGGTGAACAGGGTTACCTGGTAGTTAATACACCCTACCCGGCGATGCTTCGCAACCTTTATAAAGATCCAGAACGTTATCTCAGCACTTACTGGCAGCAGTACGAAGGGATATACCTGGCCGGTGACGGAGCCAAGAAAGACGAAGATGGTTCAATCTGGTGTATTGGGAGAATAGATGATGTTATCAACGTTTCGGGGCATCGTCTTGGAACTGCGGAAATAGAAAGCGCGCTGGTGGAACACCCTGCAGTAGCAGAGGCTGCTGTAATTGGCAAGAAACATGAACTTAAGGGGCAGGCTGTCTCTGCCTTTGTTACACTTAAGGAAAGTCATAACGGATCGGATGAACTCGTCGCAGAACTGAAAAAATTGGTTGTCAGTAAAATCGGGGCGTTGGCACGCCCGGAGGATATTTACTTTACAGCTGAACTTCCTAAAACCCGCAGTGGAAAAATCATACGACGGCTCCTCCGTGATATAGCTGAAGGAAAAGTGATCGGTGACACTACCACCTTAATGGATCCGGATATTATTAATTCAATAAAAGACAAATATGCGGCCAAAGCCAGTTAACAGCAAAAGCTTATGTCAGCTTAACAAGCTGAAAAATATCTGACTACTCCTTATTGTTTCAGATAGCCTTCACAGGCTATCTTTTTTTTCCTTAAATCTGGGATGGTCGCTCAGATAAATGACTTGATTTTGGCCTCTGGGGGGGAGTATGGAAGATATATGTATCTTCTTCCAGAAGCCCATAATTCCTTTCTATAATCGCCTTGGGAATATGGCAGCATTGCTCACCGTCTTGATTTCTTAAGATAAAAGTATATGTATTCATTGCTCCTCCTTCCCCCGACAGCGGGTGAAAACTTATAGTTTTATCTTAATATAACATCTTCTCATTCCTTTGTAAATATTCAAAATTTACCTGCGATTGTTGCTTGGCCAGATTAAAGTTGAGGGCTGACCAGGGGGACTGGCCAGGGGTCAGTTCTTTTTGTCAGGAAAGGTCATCACGCTGAGCCAAGCGAAACGTCCCCCTGGCTCTTTCTCTTAAGTCTTTTTGGGCAGGGCCAAACGTTTGCGTCCCCCATGGCTCCCTGGATGGGCAGAAAAAAACTGCTTATAAGAGCAGTTTTTTTATCTTACACATGTTAAACATATCTCAGATGTTAAGCATATTAAACGTGTTTTCTCCCGACTCGGGCGGCCAGGAGAACAGGGTCGTAGACAGGGGAAAATGGAGGCGCATAGGCCAGGTCCAGGTTAAAGGCATCTTTAACCGTCATTTTATTGTAAATCATCGTAGAGTAAACATCTATTCTCTTTACGCTGTCAAGAGGCCCGGTTATTTGGGCTCCCAAAATACGTCCGTTGTCTTTGCTGGCGATAATGATTGAATTCATCTGTTCTGAGCCAGGGTAGTACTTTGCCCTGTTCAATGAAGAAAGTTGGTATTTGACGGGATTAAAACCGTTTTTTTCTGCTTCATCCAATGTTAATCCTGTCCGTCCGATACCGAGATCATAAAACTTCGTAATCGCGGTCCCCAGTATACCTGGAAACTCTTCTTTGCCCCCGCAGATATTTACACCGGCAAGAAATCCTTCCTTATTTGCCTTTGGGGCAAGTGGGACATAGGCAATTTAACCTGTAATCATATTTACTGTCTCCGCACAGTCACCTGCAGAATAGATATAATCGTAGTTTGTCTGCAGATACCTGTTAACCTTAACAGAATCTTTTATCCCCAGCTCAATTGCAGACCCTTTAAGAAAATCCGTATTGGGCACTACGCCTGTTGCAACCAGGACAAAGTCGTATTGCAGTTCCTCCTTGTCTGTCTTGACTATTACATGGCCGTTTTTCTCTTCCAGGGCATTAACAGCCGTTTCCAGTTTTAAGATTATTCCTTCTGCAAGCATTTTTTCTTTAATAATATTGGAGGTTTCTTTTTCAAAGGTCTGGGCAAGATCATTTCTGCGGTGGATAAGGTGAGTTTCTATATCCCTCGTTTTAAAAGCCTCCAGCATTTCTAAAGCAATGTAACCCCCACCTATTACTGCGCATCTCCGGGGTTTTAATTTTTCTATGAAATAATTGATTCTTTTCATATCATCAATGTTCTTCAATGTAAAAATTCTCTCTGCTTCTCTAGGAATATTTATGCCTGCTGTCAGAGGGAGGGTGCCTGATGCTATAAGTAAAAAATCAAAGGTTTCACTTTCCGGTCATCCCGGTGTTTTTATCATAATCATTTTTTCTTCAGGTTTAACCTCTGTTACCTCACAGTTACGTCTCAGATCTATATTTCTTTCTCTAATCGCATCAATAGAACTAAATTCCATTAGATTAGAAATCTCAGGTACAATCCCTTCAAGATAATAAGGCATTCCACAGGATGCATAAGAAAAATATTCACTTTTTTCAAGCACTACTGCTTCCCATTCCGGTTTTAGCCTCTTTACCTGGCTGGCTGCACTCATCCCGGCCGCATTTCCACCAATAACGACTACCTTTTTTTTCATAAAATTCCCTCCTCTTTTGCTTTTATTCCAGCTTTTGCTTGTGTTATTTTTTCCAAGTTAAAGAGAAAATAATTAGGGGGTGAATGCCGTGTTTTTTAGAAAAAAGCGAAAAGCCGTGACTACCAGTAGAGCAACTCTCGGTTTAGGTGTTCTCGTTACCGGACTAGGTAAAATGATTGGCGGCAAGATAGGAAACACCGTTACCGGCTTTGGCCTGGCGCACATCGTTTTAGGTTCTCTGGATATGTTCAGGCCCACAGTACGAGGACGGTAACACATGCCCGGGCTTGCCCGGGTTACCTACGGCGTCATTCGCCCCCTTCAAATAAAGAAAAAGGGCAGGGATGCCCTTTTTCTCTTTATTTCAGGTTCAATATTCTATATGGGCTGTTACGATAACTTGTAGTCAATATCTGCCGTTTCCCAGAGCAAATTTATTATTTCCGACATTTTCTCAGACACTAACCTTTCGGACAGGTCTCCCTTAACTTTATCCTGAACCTCTTCATAGCTTACTTCCCGAGCAGCGTTGCGATCAAGAACTTCAATAATATGGAACCCAAACTGTGATTCTACCGCATCACTGTGTTGATTTAATGCAAGGTTGAAAGCAATATTCTCAAATTCAGGGACCATCTCTCCTCTTCCGAAAAATCCTAATTTACCACCATCCGCCCTGGAAACAGTGTCTATAGAATTTTCCCTGGCCAATTCGGCAAAATCGCTGCCGCTATCTAAAAGCTGTATTAACTCTTCAGCCTGCTCCTTAGTTTCAAGCAGGATATGGCGTGCCTCAACCTGTTCAGAGATGTTATATAATCCCTGGTTACTCAAAAAATACTCCCTGGCAACCTCATCTGTAACTTCAATCTGGCTTTTGGCAATCTTACGGAGAACCATTTCTATTGATAAATCATCCCGGATAGCTTCTTCTGTTGTTCCGTACTGCTCTATTGCCTGACGAAAAATTTCTACATTACCATAAAAATTCTCATTGATTACACTTTGTATCTCCGCATCAATTTCCTCGTCACTAACTGTGATGCCTAACTTTTCACCTTCCTGGAGAATGAGGCGATTAGCAATAAGACGGTCTAAAAAATCCCTGCCGCCTTCTTTCAGCATAACCTCATAAAGTTCATCCATTGTGATTACTTCACCATTTACAGTAGCTGCTGCCCCACTCTTGCCCTCACTCTGACCTGGAAGAAAATTAATCAGGAGAACCGTCCCCAACGCCAAAATAACTAAGATAGCCCCAATTGCAACAATATTTACCGGCCGCTTCCGGGCCACTGCCTTTTCGTTGTACTCGGTCATTTATTCACCCCTAAAATAAAAGATAGACTTAGTATAACATACGGCAGATAAATTGGCATTAGGTTTTTATATCCTTTTTGTGTTTATTTTGTGTGTTTTTTATGAAGACTTAATCATAACCAACATCATTTTAAACTTTTCTACTGCTTTTAGGGCATGGGGTTTATTGGCCGGCATGATAATCATTTCACCCGCCACAAGATTATGGGGCTCCCCTGAGATTACAATCTCCACTGCTCCATCCATTACATAAACCAGGGCATCAAAAGGAGCTGTGTGTTCACTGAGGCCCTGTCCTTTATCAAAAGCAAATAAGGTAACAGTGCCTGTTTCTTTTTTCAAAACTTCTCTGCTGACCACCGAGCTGTCCTGGTATGCAATAAAATCAATCAGGTTAATAGCTCTGCCCTCAACCTGCGGTTTTTTATTATCTTCCATTCTTTTTCCCTCCATTTCGTTTATTTAAAGCTTAACCTATTTCCTCTTTATAATGTGCTGCAACATCCTTTAATAACCGATACGAATTCTCCACTGTCAGCATCGATAGAAAGAATATCAAGCTCCAACTGCAGCAGGAAAGACCAGTCCGGATTGCCGCAGAGATGAACACCTTTGGGCCCGGGAAACTTTTCAAGGAAGACGCGATAATCATCCAGAGCTTTTCCTCCCGTATATCCTGTAAAAGCCTTAAAAATCATCTCCAGGCCGGGTTCATCCACCCAAACAAAGGCCCCTTCGCTTTTGCTTCTCATTTCGATGTATTGAGCCTGCAACTTTTTTGCTGTAAAATCAAAAATTATCTCCCTTACCTCGTCATAGTATATCATGGGCTTATTATTCTCATCGAGAATCTTTAAACCGTAGCTTACCGGTCCTATACTCTGGCCCCTTATGTATTGGTATGAAGAGAGATCCTCATCTAAAAAACGATGGAAAACAGCAGAATACTGCGGAGAGAGACGAAAGTAATCCAGATTATCCATTTGTGCCACATATTCATCAAGGTCAGCATAAAACTTATCAATGGAAAATCTAATCATTCGATTTTCAAGATCCAGAGATATCCCCGGAAAATGTTCGGACACCTGCACATACATATCCTCAAAAAAACTCGTTTTTGGCAGTTGAGGCCAGAACGGTATATCCAGAGAAAGAGAAAGCTCAAGAGCCCTTTCCATATCAGTGTGAGGCATAATACCCATAGCCGTTGTTTGACAATTCCCCTCAAGTTTAATCTTCATCGCCTCCTTGCTTTTGGACGAGGTAGGGAAAGGGGGACATCTCCTTTTACCAGTACTGTAACGCATAACCAGGGACGATCGGGGACAATCCATTGGGGACATTCCTCTGAAAGAGGTGTGTCCCCTTACCTTAGCAAAAAAGAGGTGTGTCCCCTTACCTTAAACTAGCCGAGGTTACGTTTTACAGTTCCGATAAAAAATGTCCCTCCCTTTATCCCCGATTGCTTACTTCGTATCTAAGATTGCAGCCAGGTCCTTTTCTGGAGTAGATATGGGCTTGATGTCAAATGTTTTTACCAGCACATCAAGGACGTTTGGCGTAATAAAGGCCGGAAGACTCGGTCCAAGGTGAATGTTCACGTTAAATCAGGCATTATATCTTGCGTGGAAGCCGGTCGGACAAAAGAACCGTGTCTAAGTTTTTGGCAGCTTAAGCTCGTTTAACTTACTCTTACAGAGACTGCAAAGGAAATTTCTGCCACCGTTCTTTAATCTCCTTTTTCTAAAGTACTCCTTCATGCACTTCACGCAGATATATTTCCATCTAAATACTGCCTGTGTTGCCCTTTCCCTGGGACGCCGCTCCACGCTGCCTCCTTTGCTGCGTATTACCCGAATCCATGCCTTGAATTCTTCCCCATGCCCGGGAACAGCCAGGTGAATCATTTCATGTAACAGAGTTGCAGCGCAATCATCAGGAAACTTCTCATGATAGTGTGTGGACAACCTGATAATCTTTTTTCTGGGAAAACATATTCCCGCTGAGGCTGTTAGTCTGCCTGAGAATTCGATCATTACTTCTTTTGAGGATGGCAATTTATCTTGAAAATATATTGAGTTAAAACTGTCATATAAGGAGTAGAGTTCATCTCTTGATGGCATCATGGACAACACCCCCTCGTTCAGTAAATTAAAAGGTAATTACGAAAGAAGCCTCAGTATGTACCGGGTTTATTTAAAACTTGGGAGGATAAATGATTTTTCTTTTTTTAACGTCAAGGACTCCCATGGGTGTTATCTTCACATCCGGCAGGAAATCACAAGAAAGAAAAAGGAGTGAAAGAAGCAGGTCGTTGTGACGGAAACCTCTTTCCCCCATTAATTCGAATAATATTCCCAGCTGTTCGGCCGTCTCGTCTAAACATAAAGGAGTCATCATTCCAGCTATCTGAAGAGGCATTTCGAACAATGCCTCACTTTCTCCCCAAAGAACTATCCCGCCCCCCAGATCATACAACCTTGCAGCGGCACGGCTCATAGTTTCCAAAGATTTGCCCATAACCAGGACTCCCATGGATGTAGTAAAGGAAGAAGCTAAGGCCGGAAGATCCTCTGCAAAACCACTGACGAAGCAGGTAATTAAGAATTCTCCCCGGCGTCCCAGAAGAGCGCAGAAATAAACTTCTTCCGGCAAAGAATCACCACTCCACTCTATATAATCAAGCTTGGTAATACCACTGCTCACCACTCTAATTACCGGAACCTTTCCCCTATCCGGAGCCAAAACAGAATATTCATCCAGCCAGGAAGGCTTAATAAAATTTGATGCAAAACCAAGCTGTCCCCAATCTAAGGTATTTGTTCCCGGAGCACTATCCGGTGCTTTCCCACCAATGAGGACCTTTTCAGGAGTAGGGTTCTGCAGGTCTTTCAGGAATAAAATATCTGCATATCTTCCCGGGGCAATTCCCCCTATGTCCTCATCAAGGCCATAATATGCTGCCGGGTTGAGAGTGGCCATCTTGATAGCCGTTACAGGGTCCAGATTATGCTCAAGAGCAGCTTTGATCAGACCGTCTACAAAGCCATTCTTAAAGACAAAAGTTGGTTCGGCAGCATCCGTTGTCATCATGACCCGATCGAGAGAAATGTTTTCACGCAGCAAACCGGGTAATATGGCATGGAAGTCGGGGCGGAGGGAACTCTGCCGCAGCATGACCCACATACCGAGCCTCAGTCGTTCCAACACTTCTTTGCTGTTGATGGGTTCATGACAGGAGTTAATCCCCAATCCGGCTAAGGCATTGAGGGCTCCGTTTTTACATCCTGATGTATGTCCGTCTATTCTCTTCTGCTGCTCCATTGCCGAAACAAGCTTACGAAAGAGGGAAGGCTTTTCATCCAAGAGTTCAGCCCATCTTGTAATTTCGGCAATGCCCACTACCTGAGGCAGGCCGAGCACCGTTTCAATGTTATGGGCAGAAAAGAGATCTTCTTCGTCACGGAGGGGGGATTGGGGGACAGCCCTTGTCAGCCAGTAAAAACGGGAACTGCATGACTCCATGGCTTTAACAAGTTTTATAAAGGCTGGCGGCCCTCCGTGCTGATAAAAGACAAGGTTCTCCATCACAAGGGTGGTTGTCCCAAGGGGGAGTACAGCCTTACTCAGGCTTTCAGGATTATAAATAACCCACGGATGAGCATGGGGCTCAATATATCCGGGAGAAAGAAAATTACCCCGGGCAGATATGTTCTCATCCGCAGGGCCGACGGGAAGGTCATCCGGCCTGACATAGGCAATTCTGCCATGAGCAATAGCAATGTTTGCAGAAAGGATCTCTTTGGAATAAACATTGATCACTTTTCCATCCCGGATGAGAAGATCAGCTTTTTCCAATCCCTGGGCTACCCTGGAAAGATGTACACGCTCATCAAATGTCGGGGGCAAGATTATTCCTCCTCTGCCTGAAGTTCTACAGAGTAAAATTTCACATTATTCTTTTCATTCTCAAAAAGATAAAGTTTATCCAACTGCAGATCATGACAACCGATCAGTTCCTTAACCGTGTGCAGAACGTCAGGGAGAAACCTGGCGGCAATGCCGCAGCTGGAACTGAGGCGCCGTGGCACCGGCAAAAGGGTCAAAGATATTCCTTCCCCCTTGAGAGTCTTCTCAAATTTCAGGGCATGATGGGTAGTTTCGAATGTAACAATATAATAGCTTTCCATCTTATTTCCCCTTCACTATATAGTTACTCAAGGAAGCAAACAGCCTTTTGTGTCTGTGGGTCGGCCACGACTTTGGCATATTTACCGTTAGTTACAGCAGGAATATTGATCACGTGTACCACACTCTTTAACTGTTCATTTCCCGGCAGGAGTTCTTCCAGAGAGTTAGGCGAATCTTCAAAGAAACTATTATTAAAAGCAGTTTCCAGAAGTTCCGGATAAACAGGCAGGTAAATGATCTGCCCTTCTACAAGATCCTGGAAAAAATGCGTGCCGTAAGATACCTCCGGCACATGCCCGGATGCTTCACGGGCAATCTCAACAAGAACAGCAGTGTTATCAATATCCGCATAGCTTACATTTACCCCAAGGTCAATATTACTGCTCCCCCACCTGCCCGGACCCATCATCAGAAATTGACCATCCACAAGAAGCGGGTGTTTATTCTGGGCACCGACGATTCTGCCAACAGACCTTTTCAAGGAAACTGAGCTTATGACAGCATAACGTCTGGGGTCTATATATATAATATATTTTATCTGACTGATCAGTCCACCATTAATAACCTTCATAGATTTAAAAAGAATCTGATGTGATTGAATATGCTCAGGAAACTTCAGCGGCCCTGACAAGCCCGGCAGCCGTAAGGGGCGACACTGGAGTAAATTAACATTCAAACTGCCCCGTGAATTCACAAATGCTGTAAATTCTGTATCTACCGGATGTCCGTAAGCTCTTTCCAATTTTCCTACCATTTCACCCATAACTTTTACAAAAGGAGTTCTGCTGATCAGCCTGTTAAATGTTAAGACCGGTTTACCTGCTGAACCCGTCTCCATGTCTAAATACGGAGGATCAAACAAATATCCGTCTTTCATAAAGGAAAATAGCAGCTGGCTGTTCGGAAGGTTCGGAAAGAAATAATGCCTGTAGCGCATTCCTGAGACACGCTGTACGAGGATAGCCATCTGTTCATCAGATTCCCCAAGACCACGCCTGAGCCTGTAGGAAAGGACTTCAGGGCTCAGCGCGCTTGCATAGACAAGTTTTACAGCACGTGAAAAAGCATTAAGCCTTTCCTCAGGCCCCCCCTGGTTGGCGCAGAAAATGCTTAGATATTTACCGGCAAAAGCGTTACCAAAGCTGTCTTCCAAAAGGCTGCTCGAACGGATAATGATCGGTGCCTGTCCGAAATAATCCAGCATGCTCCGAAATTGTTCGTAGATATCCGGCGGGAATGAACCGGCTAAAAAGTCCTGTTCAATCTCACCCGGCAGATCCAATAAGATCCTCCTGGCGAGCAGCATTCCTGCTGCCTTGCCCCCAATTCTTCCAGAACCGATCATCCTGTCCCTGATTCCCAATAAATCCCCCAAAGTAAAAAAAGCTTCAGACAGCTTGTTAAACTCGGCGTGACTACCTATCAACATTCTGGCCAATTCCTGTTTCAGGGCCTGCAGTTCTGTGGCCACTGTCGCTGACTTTTCACCAGAATCTTTGTATTGAAAAATCTTTTTGTAGACACTATCCCATGGGGCAATAGAGGTTTTTTCACTATGGGAATTTTTCCTGGCCACAGAAGAGACCTCGGCGGCCTCACCGCTTTGGAAAACAGGCCAAAGTGTTTTTCCGGTAACGATATGGGGTAAAAACATCTGGGGCGAATATCGATCCCAAACTTTTAAAGGATGAACATAGATCACTTCTTTGATACGATAAACATCTATCAGCACCTTGGGTAGTATCCCGTATGCGGGCAACGGCACTATTCGCATGCCTGCCACGCGTTAATGCAAAATAAGCCACTGTATCCAGTTCGCCTAGAAAAGGACATGTCACCTGGAAGAAATTTGCAAGCAATTCATCTGTAGCCCACTCATCCACGAGGGCCGATAAATTGTCGAAGATAAAAAATTTTGTCTTGGCCTCTACCTGTTCCCTGATAATCCTGTGTATTTCGGTTACAAAATATGTAAAGCCGCGTCCCGGGTCCACTTTCTTCATGATCAGGCCTTTTCGGGGACTGACAATGGGGGGGGTGAGGGGCAAATCTCAGGTAAACACAGTCTTCGTTATCCAGTAGAGCCTCTTTCACAAAAGGCTCTGCGAAGAATGTATATTCATCCAGACTGTCTACCTGCCAGACTACATTATCGCCCTGGCGAAAACCGCTTAGCATTTCATCAAGTGACACCAGTCCGCTTTATATTTCCTTTGAACCCATTTCCTGTAACCCCCCTTTTTTCAGTATAACATAAGCAGCCAAAAACAGGAAACCAAACAGGGCAGTGATGTCTTGGGCCAAGCGAAACGTCCCCCTGGCTCATCAAAACCGGACTTGCGCCGGCAAGATAATGCGCGCTTAGCTGGGCACGCGACATTAAAAAACCCGGCGTTAACGCCGGGAGAGCGGTACCCCTGATTTTTCTAAGTATAGCACAATTGAGATTTTTTTATCGTGGTGGAGTAGGCTCTCCACCTAATTCCCAATGCTTCAGCTAACGAGTTCATTTCCTCTGTTCCCGATATACCTGTAATGCAATCCTTGTAGTAGATTCAAGGCCAATAGAGCTCAAGCCAAGGGCAAGACCGATTATTAAAGCTTCAAACCATTTCTGGTCACCAAAATAATTATAACCGAGAGACGCTAACAGTCCCAAAAAAATTGCAACAAGTGGAGTATATTTCTCAGTTACTCCAAACTTCCTCGATAACTGCACAAGTCCCATAATAATTGCTACAGCAGAAATGCCACCAACAAATTCTAAATCGATCATAAAACCATCCCCTCATGCTGTATACTATGACAATTACCACTGATTTGTTAACCCAGAGGCAGGGACGTGGCAGGGACGGTTTCGGAGACAAGTTCTCCGACGCCATTCTGAGCCAGGGAACGGGTGAGCCAAGGGGACGGGTGAGCCAAGGGGGGACGTTTCGCCTGGCGCATTTCCTTGACGTCCCGTGCAAAGGGTCGAGGGCCGTAGTATCAGCAAAAAAAGGATGTAGAAGACTATAGTTGGTTTCCGGTTTCGCGAAGACAAGTTCTCTCTCCAACCAGGCTTAGGGTTCGCGCTCAGTCAATAGCTCAATCAGCGTTCTTTTCCCTTTCCTGCTCCTTCTTTTTTTCTTCCTGCTCACAGGCGTTACATATTGCCCGGTTTATGCCACCTTTCCAGGATAAAAAATCTCCGCTTGTTTTTTTGCCGCACCTTGGGCAGGCATAGCCCTGCATATTTGATCATCCTTCCTGTCCTAGATGACTTGTTCCAGAATTTCGATCAGATGTTTGAGGTAATCTTTTTCCTTGACCTGCAGGTTCTTGATTTTCAGGGAAACTCCCTTTCCCGCATGGAGTGAAAGAGTACGGCGGTTTCGACTTACCAACTGCCAGAGGTGGTCACTCTCAAAGGTCCTTTCCTTATGAAATTTGATGATTGTCAAGTTCTTCTGCTGTTCCATGCTTTCCACATTTTTTTCTCGGGCGAGTTGGCGGAGCCGCATGACCAGCAGCAGGTTTTCAACAGGTGACTGCAGGCGTCCATAACGATCCTTTAATTCGCCTGCCATATCGAGCAGTTCATCCTTATTCTCCAATACGGCAATACGGCGATATAGCTCAATCTTCTGCTGCTGATTTTGTATATACGAGGAAGGAAGATAGGCATTTACATTTAAATCGATTTTAGGTTCAATTTTTCTGGGGGCCAAATCCTTTTTGCCTTTCATTGTTTCTATGGCCTGCTCAAGAAGTCGGCAGTAGAGATCGTAACCCACAGCCATGATAGAGCCATGTTGTTCCGGACCGAGGATATTACCCGCTCCCCTGATTTCAAGATCCCGCAGGGCAATTTTAAAACCGGAACCCAAATCGGTAAATTCTTTAATCGCCTGAAGCCTCTTCACAGCATCTCCTGAAATTACCTTATCCTTTCTATAGGTAAGGTAACAATAAGCAAGTCGGTTGGAACGTCCCACCCTTCCCCTGAGCTGGTAAAGCTGGGCCAGGCCAAAATAATCGGAATCATAGATCACCATCGTATTTACATTGGAAATATCAAGTCCGGCCTCCACTATCGTTGTGCTGATTAAGACATCATACTCTCTGTGCAGGAACTTGTGCATAACTTCTTCCAATTTATGCTCAGGCATCTGACCATGTGCGGCAATAATTCTAGCCTCAGGAACAAGTTCCTGAAGTTTAGATACCCATTTTTCAATGCTCTGAATTCGGTTATAGATAAAATAGACCTGACCTCCGCGGTTTAACTCCCTTTGAATGGCTTCCCTGACGAGGTGATCAGAATATTCCACAACGTAGGTTTGAACGGGGTAGCGGTTCTCCGGCGGAGTATCAATCACACTAAGATCCCTTGCCCCTGATATGGCCATATGCAGGGTGCGGGGAATAGGGGTGGCTGTCATACTCAATACGTCGACATCCTTGCGAAGCATCTTCAGCTTTTCCTTATGGCGGACACCAAAACGGTGTTCCTCGTCAATAATTAAGAGCCCCAGATCTTTAAAATCTGTGTCTTTGGAGAAAAGCCTGTGAGTTCCGATAACAATATCCACAGTGCCGGCCTTAATACCCCTGATCGCTTTTAGCTGCTCTTTAGGGCTGCGGAAACGGCTTAACAGTTCAATCTCCACAGGAAAACCTTTAAAACGTTCAAGAAAGTTTTCATAATGCTGCTGTGCCAAAATAGTTGTAGGTACTAGAAAAGCAACCTGCTTGCCTCCCATCACAGCCTTAAAAGCCGCCCGCAACGATACCTCTGTTTTCCCGTAGCCCACATCTCCACAAAGTAGCCGGTCCATGGGCCTGTTTTTTTCCATGTCATCCTTTACTTCCTGCACCGCCCGAAGCTGGTCGGGTGTTTCTTCATAGGGAAAACGATCTTCAAATTCACCCTGCCAGATTTGATCGGCGGGGAAAACATGCCCAGGAGTTGCTTCACGTGCCGCATAGAGGGAAAGAAGTTCTGCCGCAAGTTCCTGTACGGATGCTTTGACACGATTTTTAATTCTTGTCCATTCCTGCCCTCCCAGTGAAGAGACTCTGGCAGCCCCACCTTCCCCTCCCACATACTTTTGCAAATAATCTATCTGATCGACAGGAAGATAGAGTTTGTCTTCCCGGGCATATTTAATATAAAGGTAATCCCTGGTTATCCCTGCCACATCCATCGTGCGAATACCCATATACCGCCCGATACCGTGCTGTTCATGGACAACCAGATCGCCAGGTTTAAGCTCCTGAAGTTCCCTTATGTGGCCCTTATTTTTTGTTGTAGCCCAACTCTTCTTTTTCCTGTATCCGGGCATAATCTCCTTATCGACCAGGATAGCAAGCCTTAAAGAAGGTATCACAAAACCGTTTTCCAGGCGCCCGCTGATAATTTTAACGTTTTTATCGACTTTTTTCCCTCGTGTTTTTTCTGCAGAAAAGGCTACCACTTCACCTTTATCATCAAGGGCAATTTCCATTTCTTTTCTTGTGATATCCCAAACAGTCCTGTTCTCACCTGGCCGTATAACATTAATATCATTTTGGGAAAAAAGTTTTTCCATCTCGGCGACTCTCTTCTCCCCGTCGCACATGAGAAACACTTCATATTCCTGAGACCACCATGTTTTTAATTCCTCGCGCAAAAGATCAAGACGGCCCATAAATGAAGGTACGTGACGGGCCTGAATGTTAATAGTACCTGCTACCTTAACGTTTGGAAGGCGCCGTGAAAAAGCAGTTAAGGCGATAATTCTGAGGGAGTTCTTCCTTAAAACATCGCTCAAACCCCAGCATACTTCAACCTGACCGGGCAAAATATCTCCCTGCAGAAGGAGGCCAGCCTGATATTCCTGCAGTTCCTGTAAAAGGGAATCGGCTGTAGATGCTGTATTTTCCGGATCATCCCAGAAAATATACCCTTCACGTGGAAAGTAATCCGTCAAAGCCCCAGGTTCCGGATAAAAATAGGAGATAAACTGTTCCATTCCTTCAAAGTAACCTGAGTTTTCCAGTTTTATGAGCTGGTTTTCAACCCTTGTGCGCAATCTGTCTGCAGCTTCTTCCTGTTTTTTGCCCTTTAACTGCTTAATAATTATTTCCATTTCCTCAGAAAGAGCTTTCTTTCCTTCACTTAAGGCAGTTTCGTTTAAGATGACCTCCCTTGCAGGCAGAATGGAAATAGCGGATATGGGTTCCAACGAGCGCTGGTTATCTCCATCAAAATATCTTATTTTCTCTATTTCTTCATCGAAAAACGATATCCGTACAGGCCAGGGAGTATGGAAAGGGAAAATATCAATAATATCTCCTCTGACGCTGAAAAACCCTTCACTCTCTGTCAATTCAGCCCTTTCATAGCCCATCTCCACCAGTTTTGCCAGCAATTGTTCCCAGTCCATCCTGGCTCCTGTCTTAATTTCAAGGAACTTTCCTTTCCAGAGTTCGGCTGGCGTTAGTTTACTAAGTAGGGCTGAAACAGGGGCAATAACAAGAATATGTTTTCCCAGGGCCAGTCTTTCCATCACTTTCAGCCTCTGCTGAATGATCTCCCTGCTCTGGGTCAATACCTCACCGGCATAGAAAAAATCTCTACCCGGGAAAATGTGTATGTCAAGCCCTGGCAAAAATCCTTTAATTTCCTCATAAAGTCTTTCCGCCCTGGCCATATCGCTGGTTAAAACAAGAGCAGAAAAGGGGGTCCCTGCAGAAAGAGCGGCGATGAGAAAACTGCGTTGTGAACCTTCCAACCCGGTGACAAGCTGCGCGCTGGACTCTTCCTGAAAACTCTGTAAAGTTTCAAAAGAAGGATTACCCCGCCATTTTTCCAACAAATTATGAGACAATTCACAAACCTCCCAGGCATAATAGAATAAAACAGAAATAGACTTTAACTTTTAGCCCCCGGCTTAAAAAGTCAAAGCCACAAAAAACAGGTATTCAGAATTCAGTATTCAGAATACCAGGAGAAGTAAAAGGGGAAAAAACCATAACCAAGGCCAATCCGAAAGAATCAGGAAATTTCAGCCATTCTTTTCACCGGTTCTCATATTCTGACTTCTGACTCCTGAATTGGTGACTCCTGAAAGTACATACAATCGCGGGATGCCGGTTTAATCGATCCATCCCGTTTGCTTTGAAAACCCCTCTTCAAAACACGAAGGGCAGAGAGAATAGAGCAGCAGACCCTGCTCATCGTTATATTTAATTATATCTTCCTTTTCCTCGTTCGTCAACGTATCGATCCCCAGTTTTTCAATGTGCAGGTTATCGATCTCCACCGTCTCCTGGGGTTTCCCGCAAATATCACACACATATGTAACCTTCATCTTATCTTTCCCTGACTCCTTTGTTATCTGCAAAAGATGACCTCAAATGGAATTGCTCCTGTACTTCATTTGCAACAATCATGTCTAATTCTTCTGCTAAATATATATTCTATATTCTATCTAGAAAAGATCATAAATATACAAAAATAGAAGAGGCTTTTTGAGATACGCCTCTTTTTTGTCCCATTTTCTTTTGGATAAAAGAACCCACCTCTAATATTACGCAGGAGGGGCTTTTCAATCAGGCAGAGCAGACCCTCCGCCTGATTCCCCGATATTTCTGCTGCCATAATTATTATACCTGTTCATGGCAGTCTCAAGACCTTTGTTAAGGCAGACTTCGACTGCGTCAGCAGCTGAAGAAACGGCGGACTGCATTTCCCGTTCTTCTTCAGAGGAAAAAGTGGAAAGAAGGAAATCTGCCTCATCCTCCACTTCTCCAGTCCCTCTGCCCACACCAATACGTAATCGGTTAAAATCATCACTTTCCAGAAGGGCTATGATAGAAGCCATCCCTTTATGCCCCCCACTGCCTCCCTTGGGACGCAGGCGAATCCTTCCAAGGGGAAGATCCATGTCATCATAAATAACAAGCAGGTCTTCATTTCCCAGGGAAAAAAATTTTAAAAGTGAATTTACAGCAATTCCGCTGCGGTTCATATAAGTTAACGGTTTAACCAAGACCACTTCTTCACCTGCCAGAAGCGTACGGCTAAAACAAGCTTCATACTTAACTTCCTTAAGTCTGGCATTACTGCGGTGGGACAGCTCATCAATAACCCAAAAGCCAACATTATGCCTTGTATGAGCATATTTTATCCCGGGATTCCCCAAACCAACGAGTAAAAACACAAGTTCCACCTCAATAAACCAGTTTAAGAGAGCAGTATTTCTATTTATTCCGCTTCTTTTTCTTCTGTGGTTTCTCCCGTTCCTTCTCCTTCTGTTTCCTCTTCAAGTTTTTCCTCTTGTGGAGCTAAAACAGATGCGATACTTTCCGTAAGTTCTTCAACCATTTCAATTCCTTCAGGAAGATTAATATCCTCTACGGTAAGAACATCACCAATATTCAAACCATCGATGGGGACATCAATGCTCTGGGGAATATTAGTTGGCAGGCAGCGAATTCTAATCTCTCTAACAGAGATTTGGAAAACTCCCCCTTCTTTTGCTCCTTCAGGTTCCCCGGTAAAGTTTAGACGTACTTCCACTTCCAACTTATCCAACAGAGAAATTCGAATCAGGTCGGCATGCATTAGAAAATCCCAATGCAGGGGGTCTCTTTGAATGTCTTTTACCATTACCGTTTCTTTGGATGAACCATTGTCACCTTTAATTTCTAAATCCAGTAATACGTTTGAGCCCGCCGTTGTATTGAGAGCCCTTTTAAATGCCTTACTGTCAAGGGTAATGGCAACCGGATCAGTACCCCGGCCGTAAACTACTGCTGGAACCTTTCCTTTTGCTCTGGCTTGATTCCTGTTCCCTTTGCTGCCTGTCGTTCGATATAAAGCCTCAATCTTAAATCGATCCATAATTTACCTGGCTTTTTTGCCAGGAAACACCTCCTTCTAAAACTTGACTATTCAAATAATTTGCTGACGGATAGTTCCTTATGAATACTGAGAATAGCATCACCAATTAGTGACGCTACAGATAAAATTTTTATTTTATCCATCCTCATGTGGTTGTTGAAAGGAATTGTATTCGTTACAACCAATTCCTTAATGGGTGAATTGGAAAGACGCCGCTTGGCTGGTCCGGATAAAACAGGATGAGTACAGCAGGCATAAACTGAAACTGCTCCCATTCTGACCAATTTTAACGCTCCCTGTGTAATAGTACCGGCAGTATCGATAAGGTCATCAATGAGGATCGCCTCTCTACCTTTCACATCCCCGATCACATTCATAATCTCAGATACATTTGGCCTGGGGCGTCTTTTATCAATGATTGCCAAAGGCATATGTAAACGCTCTGCCAGTCCCCTTGCCCGGGTCACCCCTCCTAAATCCGGGGATACCACTACCCCGTTTGAAATATTTTTTTGCTTAAAGTATTTCGCTATGATAGGTATCCCCAGCAGATGATCCACTGGAATGTTAAAAAAGCCCTGGATTTGCCCCGCATGAAGATCCATACATATGGCACGATCCGCACCGGCTGTTGTTAGCAGGTCAGCGACAAGCTTGGCTGTGATCGGTTCCCGGGCCCGCATCTTCCTGTCCTGTCTTGCATAACCATAATAAGGAATTACAGCATTAATCCTGGCGGCAGATGCTCTTTTCATGGCATCGATATAGATGAGCAGTTCCATCAAATTATCATTAACGGGATTACAAAGGGGTTGAATAATAAAAACATCGGCCCCCCTGACACTCTCCCCGATATTGACTGATGTCTCGCCATCACTAAATTGCTTGACTTCTCCTAAACCCAGGTTAATACCAACATAACTTGCCACTTCCTCTGCCAAAAGCCGGTTCGCTGTTCCTGTATAAATCTTTAACTCTCGTTCCAGTTCCATTGCAAATAATTTCCTCCCAACCTCAATCTAGCATAAAAAAACCCATGGTTGGTTACATTTCTCTACAGGTATCGACTTTTCCTTCTATATTTAATTTTTTCTTATCTCATAAATCTTTTGCTTGCGGACGAATATAGGCATATGGCCCTACAACAGCCTCATCATGCAGGACACTATCCAGAATGAAGGCCTGATGGCAGACAACCCCACTGCCCAGATGGGTATTAATAAGATGCGCTCCCGGCCCCAGGCGGCAGTTTTCTCCCACTATTGTGTTTCCTTCCAGAATTGTCTGAGGGTAAATAATAGTATCCCTTCCTACCTGGACTCCAATATCAATATATGTAGAAGCAGGGTCGATCATCGTTACTCCCTGGCGCATTAACCTGTTATTAATCTTTTCCCGCATCCTTGAAGCGGCCCACGATAAATTGACACGATCATTTATACCAAGGCCAGAATTTGCATCATTGAGCAAATGAGCCTCTACCCCGAGGCCTGATTCTATCAGTAAAGGAATCATGTCTGTTAAATAATATTCCCCTTTTACCTCATTTCGAGGCAGTACAGGAAGAAATCTTTTTAAAGCTTGCAGATCAAAGCAATAAGTCCCCGTGTTAATTTCCTTAATCTGAGTTTGTTCCGGCGTTAAATGAAGATCCTCCACTATAGTTTTAACATTTCCTTCTTCGTTCCTCAGTATGCGGCCATAACCGGATGGATTTTCCATTTCTGCCGTGAGAATTGTTGCCGACGAACCGCTCCTGTGATGCAAAGCAATAAGTCCTTCCAGTATTTCGCTCTCAAGGAGGGGAGTATCGCCACAGAGAACAAGGGCCACTCCTTGATCAGGCAGTTTTGGAAGAGCCTGCTGCAGAGCATGCCCAGTCCCTAACCGCTGTTCCTGCAGAAGATAACTAAAATTTTCTCCAAAATATTCCCTGACCAGTTCTGCTCCATGCCCCGTTATTATTAACTGCTCCGAGGTTACCACTTTAGCAGACTCCAGGATATGCCACAGCAGGGGCTTTCCACAAAGGAGGTGCAGAACCTTAGGCAGAGATGAATTCATACGGGTACCTTCTCCGGCCGCCAAAATTACAGCATGGGAATGATTCATTTTTTAATCCTGCCTCTCTCCGTGGCTTTTCTGCCCCATAAACTTACGAATTAATTCTAAATCACTGGGCTTATCAAGATCAAACCCAATTTCAGGATAATCACTGATGATGGCCTTTGAATTTAAGTCCAGAAGAGATGAAAACCGGGATTCCAGTTGTGAAATATTAAGTTTTTTTGCCATCAAGCGTATGAGAAAACCTGTCCCCAGCAGGGACGCCATTTTAACGGGATTCTTCCTATTTTCAATGAATAGCCTCAAACGGGGCACAGTTGGCTCGATCTTTTCAGGTTTTACCACGAAAATATTGCCACCTGTAAAAACACCCTCTTTAAGATTAACATAAGTACGTTTTACCCTTGGAAAACTCTCTTCACATTTTTCACGCCCTACAATAGGGTAATAAAAATCAAAATCAAAGGGAAGGCATTTCTCCAGGAAATCTCTAACTGCCAGAGGGCTGATCAAGGGAATATCTGCCGTACTGATTAAAACCGGCTTTTGCGTATTTAAGAAGCGGCTGGCTGCTGAGAGGTTCTCCAAAATAGAACCGGTTTCAGGCACCAGTTCCACGGAAAATTCTTTTTCCACAAAGGCAAAATCTTCTACCGGCCCCACCAGAACGATCCGTTCTATGTCCTCTACCTGCCGATAGGTTTCCAGAACATAGCGAACCATCTCCTTATCTTCTATTTTTATGAGAGCCTTGTTAGGGGTACCTTCCAACTTTTCAAGGTCGGCATTTACCCCACCCGCCAAGATAATACAATCCAGCATCAATGATCGCCTCTCCTCGTATTTTCTTCATTCTATTATATCCTTTTTTTTGGATGTTGTCTTTGTAAAAATTACCATACAACCGTTAAGAGTAAGTCGTTTACCCATCTCCTTGAGAAGTTCCTCATCCCTGGAAAGGGCAAAAACAGTTGGCCCGCTTCCTGAAAGAAGTGCTGACATCCCCTTTTGCAGCAATTTTTCTTTCAACAAGAAGACGTCCTTCTGCAAATCAAAGACCGGAGCTTCCAGGTCATTACAAAGCAGCTTAACATAATCATCAAATAAGTCGCTGCCTGGTTCACTATTTGCATTTAGAAGCTGAATAAATCTATCGGTGGCATGAAGCTTTCTTTCGCGTATTCTGTCCAGCCTGAGGGAACCATAAACCTCAGCAGCCGAGAGCCTCAATCCTTTTGGGGATGTAAGCAGTACCCCCGTTTGGGGAAAAGCAGGCAGCGTCTTGAGCTTTTCACCTCTTCCCTCAGCTAAGGCTGTCCCCCCATAAAGAAAAAAAGGAACATCCGAACCCAATCTCGCTCCCAGTTCCAAGAGAATTGTATCATCCAAGGAAAGATTCCATAATCTGTTTAATGCTTTCAGAACTGCAGCAGCATTACTGCTGCCTCCTCCCAAGCCCGCTGCGATAGGAATTCTTTTAATCAAATTCATACGGATTCCTTTGTCCGGCGCATAAAGGGACTTAAGAAGCATAGCCGCCTTGTAAGCCAGATTCTCTTCCCCCCGGGGCAATGATGGATCACTGCAGCTTAGTTCCAAACTGCCGCCAGCTGTTAGTTCAAAGGAAATTGTATCGTGAAGCTCAAGCTCCTGCATTATTGTTCTTATCTCGTGATATCCGTCTTTACGCTTACTTAAAACTTCAAGGGTGAGATTAATCTTGGCATGAGACTTATATTCGATATCCACTACACCCCTCCATTATTGAATAAGATATTAGAGGTAGCACACCAGTCGATTATTTTCAGTTATTCCGGGGATACGCCCTCTCTTGGCGATGGCCTTCCCATCTATCTCCTTTAAATCCATTGTCATATCCAGTGGTGGCGCTGCTGAGATAAAGCTGCCAATTCCAAAAGCATCAGCCCCAGCCTCTGACAGTGCAGGCATTCTTGCTGTTGTAATTCCGCCTGAAACAAAAATCTGCACATGGTCATAACCTTTCTGGTTCAAACGGGCACGAATTTCCCGCACCAGTCCGGGAGTTACTCCGCCTCTTTCCCCGGGGGTATCCAGCCTTATCCCGTCGAGCTTCTCTTTCAGAGCCTCGGCAACACGTATGGTTTCCTCAGCTTCATCTTTAAAAGTATCCACAAGAATGATCCGTGGAGATTCAGGAGGCATAGTCTGGTCATAAAGCAGGGCAGTCTCCACAGTGTCACCGATTACCATTACCGCCGCGTGGGGAAGAGTGCCACTGGGCTCTTTTCCTAAAAGCTTTGCGCCCAGGATACAGCTGCAGTTTTCTGCGCCACCAACAATAGCTGCACGTTCCATCACCGGCGCCACTGCAGGATGAACATGACGCGCTCCAAAGGAATAAACAGGCTTATCCCCGGCAGCGTTTCTGCAGGCACGGGCTGCAGTTGCCCAACCGCTGGCGCTTGCCAGCATACCCAGAAGAGCTGTTTCATACATAGCAAACTCGTCATATGGACCTCTGATCCTCATTACTACTTCCTTTTGCCCAACTTCCTCACCTTCTGGAACAGCCCAAAGAGATACTTTTTTACTTTTTATAAGATTAAAAACTTCCTCGACTCCTGCTAACACCCCTGCCCTGCCGCTAAATATCTCGGCTACAACAGGTGTATTCTCTTTTCCGGCATGTGTTAAAAGTTCCCTTGTACGAACAAAGTAAAGGTCAGATGTAACTCCTTTTAAAATCTCTTCATGAGACGCGCTATGAAAAATGCGTCCTTCCTCTATTTGAAAATCCCGGACATCCTTTACATCTTTTAATTCTTTCAAACTATGTCCCCCTTTGTAAAACAACTTCAAGCGCAGTCTATTTTTAATGCCTGTCCATTGGTTTTTTCTTTTATATGCTGTTGATAACAATAATTCTGCATTGTCCATAAAAATCCTTTTTGAGAAAGTATTAACTTGCTCGAAAGACATGGGGACGGTTCTTCCGAAAGACACGGGGACGGTTCTTCCGAAAGACACGGGGACGGTT